>JALYUS010000526.1 GCA_030853625.1 Chloroflexota bacterium | reverse complement strand
AGCGCGCCATAGACCGCGAACAATGGCTGGACGAGCGGCCCGATCCGACCGAGACCGGCAACAACGTCCGCGCGATCCCGGTCAACGAAGCGCGGCGGCTCGTAGAGAAAGGCGAGTAGCGGTCGCGTCGGCGCGCCCCACCCCTGTCGTCGTGCCCACCAGAGCGCCGGGAGCGACGGCGGCCCGAAACAGACCAATGCATCCGCGTCTTCCGGGATATGTCGAATCAAGCGCGGGCCAGCGGCATATTCCAGCGCCGCATCCGCATAGTGGTGCGCGAGCCAGTCTACCCGCCTGCCGGTTTCGATCACGGCAAGTCCGAGCGGCACAGCGGCACGCGGCTCATCGTTGAGCCGGTGCGTGACGAGGGTGACGCGATGCCCGACTGCCATCGTGTACCGCGCCAACTGCAAAATCAGCCGCTGCGCTCCCGTCAGTTTCGTGATCTGTGGATACAAGAACGCGAAATGCAGCGCGCACTGCCTCTCTCAGCACTCAGCACTCAGTACTCAGCACGCGTTACGCGGGCGGCCCATCGCCCTCGGCTTCGTCAAGCAGCATGATTGGGATGCCATCCTCGATGCGATAAACGCGGCTGCATGCACCATCCGTGCAGATCAGTCGCTGCCCCTCTAGCCGCAGCGGCGCATGATGGCTGCACGGGCAGGCGAGGATATTCAGGAGTTCCTGACTGATCGCCGGTTGCTCGGTCGCCGCGCCGCGTTGTTCGTCGCTCATCGTCCACTCCTTTTCACTTCGGTACATAGAGCCGCAAAACATTTCGTTCGATCAACCGGTAGCGCGTCTGAATCGCGCGAATCAGGCCCGGTGTCGCGTCCGTCGGCGGCAGGTCCGGGTTTAGCGTCGCCACATCATTGTAACTGAGCGCGATCACCGGATACTTGGCCGCCGCCACATCGGCAACGAGCAGCGCGTCATCCCACCGGCCAAGCCGGACCTCCGCCGCCATCGTGAAGGGATCGGTGACGCGCACAGCCTGCCCGGTCACGACGAGGATACCGACATTGTTACTGTACACCGGGCCGGGACTATTCGCGATAAACGACGCGACCGCCAGCAGCCCGGCGCGCTCCGAGGCGGTCGGCGTATGATACTCGCGCGCCAACCATCCCGCGCTGCCCTCCTGCTCCGCGATCGCCGCCGCCGTGATCCCAAGCATAACGAGCGCGCCGAGCGCGGGCAATATCCACGCCACGCGGCGTCCGCGCGCCTCCGCCGTTACGAGCGTCGCCACACCCTGACCGACAAGCAGCGCCGTCGCGGCGACGAACTCGACGAAGTGATTGTGATTGCCGCCGCTTGTACCCGCACCGAGGGTGACAACGGCGCTCGTCGCCAGCCAACAGACGGTGAAGGGCGGACGCCGCGCGCGTACGATGAGCACGAGCGCGACGAGCATCGCAACGACGATGAGATACGCGTATCGCTCCACGAACGGCTGCGCGAGCCGTCGAAAAGCCTGCCACTGCCACGATCCCTGATAGCCGATCGTCTTCTGCGCGAAGCCGCCCCCGGTCAGGATCGTCAGCACGACAAATGGCAGGGCAATCATCGCCGCGTAGAGGGCGGCAAGGGTCACGCCAATTTTTGGTCGCCGCACGGTGGTTGCGACGATGAACGCCAGCGGCAGGGCGACAAAGGTCTGTTTCGTCCACCAGCCGAGTGCGAAGCACGCCGCGCCGAGCGCCAACCGCGCCAGCGTCGCACCACGCGGCCAGACGCTACCACAGTCTCTATCCAGCCATGCGCGGAGCACGACAACGCCCAGCGCATTGAAGGCGAGCGCCGTCATGTCCGGCCGGACGCGCACACTCCAGACGGTGACGAGATGCACGGTCAGAAAGAGTGCCCCCGCCCACCCACCGACGATCCAGCCGCGCCGGTCATTGGCCGCGCGCTGCACCGCCCACGCTAGCCATCCCGCAACGGCAATCGTCGCCAGCAACTGAACCGCCCGACCGAACTTAAAGGTCGGCCCCAGGGCGGCAATCGCGCCGCTGTTGAGCAGCGTATAGAGCGGTGTGTACGGCCCCGCATAGAAGTAATGGGCGGGCGAAGGCTGGTACGCGTACGGGTCCGTGCCATGCGCGATCAGATTCGCTTCGGCGAGCAGGACACCCTCGGCATCATCCACCTGGAATGGAAAGCGGAGGATCGCGACATCGTAGCGCGCGGTCGCGATCAGTTTAGGCGCCAGCAGCAGGCAGGCGAGTACGAGCGCGCCGATAATCAACAGGTTCGGCCATGCGAGCCGCCGTGCATGATCGGCGTGGCGTGCCGAGCGCGTCATGACCATGCCATCATAGCCGCGTGATGGTCGCGCTGCCCTCGTCGGCCGCGATGCCACGGGTCTGGTTGCGCGTGTCCACGATCGCGGCTGTTCGCGCCACGATCCGCGCGTAATCCACAGCGGCATGATTCGTGACGATCACAACGCAATCCACCGCGCGCAACAGTTCGTCGGTCAGCGACGTGGAGGCATACGTCTCGCCGTCCGGCGCGCGAAAGGT
>JALYUS010000511.1 GCA_030853625.1 Chloroflexota bacterium | reverse complement strand
TGATCTTGCCAGAATCTACGGAGGTGCGTACTCTGTAGGGGAAGCGACGCTTCGCGCAATTTCATTCGGGGCAAGTGGTTTAGCGGAGACGGTATGCTTTTTCCAACGCTCACCTTCGCCGTTTTTTTTATGCTCGTCTACCCAATCTACTGGTCCCTCCGGGAGCGCGGCGGATGGGCATGGAAGCCCTTTATTCTCGTTGCCAGTTATATCTTCTATGGGTTCTGGGATTGGCGCTTTGTCTTTCTGATTATTGCCTCCACGATCGTCAATCAGTGGCTCGCCGTCTGGATTGATCCGCGCGGCTTCCGGTGGCGACGACCGTTGCTCGTCGTCGCCATCGCCTTTAATTTGGGCATCCTCGGCGTGTTCAAGTATTACGGCTTCTTTATTACCTCGGTCAACACGTCGCTCTACCGCCTCGGCATCGGCACGCGCCTGCCCGTGCTGGAGATCATCGTGCCGGTCGGCGTCTCCTTCTTCACCTTCCAGGCGATCACCTACATTGTGGACACGTATAAAGGCAAAATCAAACCAGCCTCCCTGATTGATTTCGCGGTCTATCTCGCCTTCTTCCCGCATCTCGTTGCGGGGCCGATTGTGCGGGCGGCGGAATTCATCCCGCAACTGCGGCAGCCGCAACCCGTCGAGCGACGGCAGGCGAGCCGGGCCGCCTGGCTGATCGGATTGGGGTTGTTCAAAAAAGTCGTCATTGCCAGCAATGTCGCGACGGCGATCGTGGACCCCGTCTTCGCGTTACCGGGGCAGCACAGCGCGCCGGAGATTCTGCTGGCGGTTTATGGCTACGCCGTGCAGATTTATGCCGACTTCAGCGGCTACACCGATATGGCCATCGGCATCGCGCTGCTGCTCGGCATCACCTTCCCGCAGAACTTCGACCGCCCCTATATCGCCGTCTCGTTGCAGGATTTCTGGCGGCGCTGGCATATGACGCTCTCGCGCTGGCTGCGGGACTACCTCTACATCCCGCTCGGCGGCAATCGCAAGGGGCACGGGAAGACGTACCGCAATCTGCTTCTGACAATGACGCTCGGTGGCCTCTGGCACGGCGCGTCGCTGACCTTCGTCGCCTGGGGACTCTTTCACGGGCTAGGGCTGGCGGCGGAACGCTGGTTCGGCGAGCGGCGAGCGGCGAGCGGCGTGGCGGAGCCGGAACATGCGTCCGCCGGTCGGCAATGGCTCGGCCGGTTGCTCACCTTCAATCTCGTCTGTGTCGGCTGGGTGCTCTTCCGCTCCGACAATTTCGGCACCGCGATCACTGTCCTGACACGGTCGGTGACGGCGTGGGGTTCCGCCGCGCCCCTCGTGACGATCAATCTCCTGCTCGTCATCGCCGGGGCGCTCGCGATGCAGTACTTCCCCGTCCGCCTCAGCCACCGGTTCGAGATCGCCTTCGCCGAGCCACCGCTGTTCGTGCAGGGCGCGGTGATGGGCATCGTCGTCGCGCTGATTTTCGCGCTCGGTCCGAGGGGGGTCGCGCCGTTCATTTATTACCAGTTCTGATAAACTCACGGCGGACTGATCTGATCGTGAGGTGTGCTCCATGGTCCGTGTGACGCGAATCGAACCGGCGACCGATCACCGCCCGATGGGCGACGAACGGCGCACCTATACACAGACCGCTGCCACCCTTGCGGCTGACCGCCCCGTGCATCAGCGCGATCCGGCGCGCCTGCGTGTCATCGCGCGCCGACATCGCAGGCGCGTCGGTGGCGGCGACTCGTGGCGTATCTTCGGAGCGGTCGCCATCTGTCTCGCCATCACGCTGTTACTGAACACCCGATCGTTTGTCCGGATCGCCGAGGAGCAGCCGGACGGTTGGGCGCGTCCCGCCCTGCTCGCGGGCGCGCATGGCCTCGACACCATCGCCAGCGCCGTGCGATTGGATCGCATGAACGCATGGATTGATGACGCCCTCCACCGCCGGGACGACGCGCCCCGATTCGGCCCGATCGCCGCGAATCCGCCAGCGGCGACGCTTGCGCCGCCTGCCGCGATTGATGAACCCGCCGATACCAGGGCGGCTCCCGCGCTGGAACCGACCGATGGGACAACGGCAGCGACAGCGGCAACACCGCTCGGCCCACCGCCGCCACCGGCTCCCACACTCCGCGCGGTAACGGCGGCGAATCCGCTGCGCGTATACGTCGCGGGGGATTCCTTCGCCACATGGATGGGGTACGATTTCGCCGACTACGCGAAGCGCGATGACTTGATTACCTCCTTGCTCGATTTCAAAATCTCTTCCGGCCTGGCGCGGCCCGACTATTTCGACTGGCCCGCCCGGCTGACGCAGGAGATGGCGGGCAACCTGCCCCCGGAGGCGGTCGTCTGGTTCGCGGGCGCGAATGACTACGTTGATATGCGCACCGACGCCGGCTCCCTGACGCGCGGCACGCCGGAGTGGCTGGCGGAGTACCGCAAGCGAGTAGACATAGTAATGGAGATCGTTGGGCGGGGCGGCGGGCAAATGTACTGGGTCGGCCAGCCGATCATGCGGGACAAGGCGCGGTCGAACGTCGCGGCAGACATCAATACCGTCGTGCAGGCGGAGGCGGCATCCCGCCCCTGGGTTCATTACATTGATACGTGGCCCATGTTCACGGACACGAGTGGTAACTACGCCGCCTTCCTCCCCGATGCCAGCGGAGAACTCGTGCAAGTGCGTCAGAGCGAGGGTATTCACCTCACCCGCACGGCGACGACGTGGGTTTCCGACCGCGTCTATGCGGCAATGCGGCGCGATTACCACTTCCCATCGCCGTAAGCGCGTCACCCCAGTTTTTCATTCAGCGAAAAGTTTGCAGAATGCGGATCATGCCCGTCACAAATCCGCGCCGCCTGCGTTGAGAAGAGTGGAAGGTATGTGGGGGAGCCACATTCCGCATCCACCAGCCTGGGGAGGTTTGGGGAAGGACCGGCGGCGCGATCGCCGGACACACGGCAGCCGAGGCCCCTCGCGGGACCCCGGCTGCCGGTGTATGGGGAGGTATGGGGAAGGAATAGACAGTACATACCGGAACGGATGCATACCGTACCGTTCCTGTTCAAGAGAGAGGCAAGAGACGTGCCACGGCATGCGTGAACGCGTCGCTATCCCATTCATCTACCATTCATCTGGGTCGGATACACTGGCGGCGCAATGGTCAATGATCGTTCGGTAATCATGATGTATCATAGAAGAAGACGCTGCACCGGCGCCACGCGAAACGGGAGTGGCCCATCGGAGCGTATCGCGCGATACAGAAACGGAAACGGGGAATCGGGTATGCGTCGTCGAATCCTACTCGTTCTCGCTGTCGTTACGGGACTCACCGGAATGTTGGTCGCATCTGGCATCTCGATCGGACCCTTCAATGCCCGTGGCTACCTCGCCTACGTGCCACGCTTCCCCCTCGCGATCTGTTTTGGACTGCTGTTCTGCAGCGAAGTGATGAAGGGCGCCCGCTGGGGCGCCTTTTTGCGGGCCTCCGGCGTCCGCATTCGGATCGTTGACGCGATCAGCAGCAGCATGGCGAGCCAGACGCTCGCCGTCCTGCCGGGGCACGACTTTCTCGCCGCGCGGCTCGTCGAGGAGCACAGCCGCGGGCGGTATCAGCCGAAGATGCGTCAGGCGACGCCCGCCCTCGTCGCGCGCTGGATCGCCGACGCCATCGCCCTCTCCATCGTCGTGACCGTCGGCGTGGCGTATTACCAGGCCTTCACGCCCTACACGCTCATTCCGATCCCGATCGCCCTCGGTGTCGCGTTGCTTTTCCGCTCGAAGACACCAGCGAAGTGGATCGTCCGCCAACTCTCCCGCTGGTCCCGCACGCGCAAACTCGTCCGCTCTGAGGCCGATTTCCACCGTGCCGCCCGCCGTTTGATGCGCCCCGGCCCCCTCACGGTAGGTGTCTGCTACAGCACGGTCTGTACCTTCCTTTCCGCACTGATGCTCTATACGCTCACGCGCGGCTTCGGCAGCACCGCCCTCTCGCTCCCCGAAGCGCTCGTTACGCACTCACTCAGCACGCTCACCGCGATGGCCAGTTTCGTTCCGTGCGGCCTCGGCGTCGCGGACGGCAGCATGGCCGCCTGGATGCACTACTTCGGTGTTGACGCGGGGCATATCGTCCTCGTCACGCTGACAATGCGCCTCGTCAATATCGTTGTGCGCACCGCGATCGGCGTCGCGACGCTGCTCACGCGCTATCAGGGGATGTGGCAAGGCAGCCCGCGCCAGTTCATCGCGCATATCCTCAGTGGTCGCCCGGTTTTTACCCCGGCAGCGCCCGTCGTCGCTCTCCCTGCGATCGTCGAGTCCGCCGAAGTCGCCTGATCCCTTTTCCCATGGCGTGACGGTTTTTTGTCCGTATCGTTCGAGATGGAGGGAATCGTATGGCCGCAAAACTGCTCGTGATGTACAACCACCCCACCGACCCGGCAGCGTTCGACACCCATTACGCCGAGATACATACGCCGATTGCGAAGACGATCCCGCATATGCGCTCACTCGCCGTCAGCACCGGCCCGATCGTCGCGCCGGACGGCTCGCAGTCGCCCTATTATCTGATCGCGGAACTGACCTTCGATTCGCTGGCAGACTTGCAGGCTGCAATGTCGTCATCCGCAGGGCGCACGACCGCCGGTGATTTGCGCAACTTCGCCGGTGCGGGCGTCACGCTCCTGGTTTACGAAACGCGCGAGGCATGAGCCAGCGCGAACATTTCGAGACGTGTATCTGATCCACTGCAATGAGGAAACCAATGTTCACAGAGATCGCCGGGCATCGGTTCTTCACGGTTGATTTCGGTGCTGGCCCGCGCACGTTTTTCGCGCATAGCGGCTGGATCGGCACGAATGAAGACTGGTTGCCGACGCTCGCCGTACTGAGCAAGACCTGGCGCGCGGCATCCTATGACCATCGCGGGGCGGGAGAGACGGTGGTACCGATTACGGAAATCACCGCTGAAGCGCTGATCGCTGACATCTTCCGCGTCATGGATGGGCTGGAAATGGCGGCATTCATCAACGATTTCTTCGGAGAGTAGCGATTGACACGCGTCAGCCAGCGGATTGCTGCACATTGCGGACGGCGGGGACGGCGATGCGGATGTCCGCGCCGACCGGCTGACCGGGGATGGCGACCGTGCCGCTGAAGAGGTAGAGCGGTTGCAGGAAATCCATGCCGTTCTGATCGCTGGCGACGGCATAGGCGAGCGAGACGCTGTTGATGAGCGCAGTCGTGTTCGGCGGCGCCGAGCGACCGGCGGTCGGGTGGAAATCCACCATCCCCCGCGTCTGTGCCTGCTGCCATGCATCGTCGAGCGAGATGAGGTCGTATGCGCCCGGCAGCAGTTTACTCGGCCATGCGCGTTGCACTTCCTGAACGACGCTACCGGGGCCAACGCGGACGCGGACACCCGGCAGATCGGAAAGGATAACCGGCAGCGCGTTCGGGTGAAAGATGACATCGAGTGTATCGCCATTGCGCCTGACCGTAGCGGGGCCAACATCAGGCGGGAGGAGATCGTGCGTTGAGAGCCAACTGCGGGTACTACTGATCGCGGTGCGGTCGTCCGGCAAACCGTTCGTCTGCGTCGTGGCCGGGGGCGGCGTATAGACGGTCGCCTGCGCGTCAACGGAGAGTGTGCCATTGCCGTCCACGGTATACATCCCCGCCTTCGGCTGCCGCACCGGCCCGGTCAGGCCAAGTTTGCGCGCCAGTTCGTCCACCTGCGCGGCGCTCGGTGGTGGCCAGGCGATGCTGAAGACATCGGCACGCGGCGCGCCGCCGGTGAGCGGGCCGGTGAGTTTGTAGATAAGCGCCGGTGGTGGCGATCCATTCATTATCGGCGCAACGGGCGGTAGCGTACCGAACGGTTCAACCTCACCAATCGCCGTGGGCACGACGAGCGCGGCGGGCGGCGGGACGAGCGTGGCAGAGAGTGTCGGAATGGCGATGTGGCGGCGTGCATCCGGCCCAACAATGCCGAAGATATAGAGCGTTACCGCGAGGACAACGACGAGCACGAATAGGGGGAGACCGCGCCCCACGGTCGCGGTTCGCGAGCGCCGGTACTGATGCTGTGTGGACCATCGGCGGCGATACTGATTCACTCCGGCCATGCGAATACACTTCCCCCGTCTTCTCCCCACCGGCGTCGCAGCATCGCGCTTCTCCCCTACGCCTGCTGCCGAGGATAGCACACACACGAGCAATGGCAACCCATTCTTCCGCCCAATTTCGCGAGCGTTTGTCGGAAGAACCCAACCCCCGGCCCCTCCCCACGA
>JALYUS010000492.1 GCA_030853625.1 Chloroflexota bacterium | reverse complement strand
GGGCCGCGTCGTCGGACGGCGCCCGATGGGTGAAGTGCTCACGACGAAAATGCTGTGTCATCATCTCCCCCTTCGCGGCTGCTGCGTCAGGGTGATCGCTCGCCTTGCCGCTCTCCCGCTCTCCCGCTCTCCCGCTCTCCCGCGCTCGTTGCCAGGCGCGCTCACCGCTACCCTCGCGCACATTATCCACCCCTGTCAAGACCCCGATGAATGCCCCGTCGGAACCGGTGCGCTCCCAGCCCTGCTCAGACATCTCTGATCCCATTCCATGCCTTTGATGCACTCGCGCTGGTGCAGTATGCTGCGCGAGTGATATTCCTGCGGTTGTGAGCGGTGAAGGAGCAGAGGGATGAACGGTGCGGAACTGCGCGAGCGGATGGCGAATGGCAGCACGGTCTTCGGTACGATGACGATGCTCGTGCGCACCCCTCGCTGGGCGGCACTCTATGGGAATGTCGGCTTCGATTACGTGATCGTGGACACGGAACACTCCCCGACGGGACGCTCGGAAGCGTCTGATCTTGCCGTCGCCTTCCGCGGTGCGGGGGTGTGCCCAATCCTTCGCGTGCCGACCACCGAGCCGCACCAAACGATCATGGGGTTGGACGCGGGATTCGATGGCGTGCTCGTGCCCTATTGCGAGACGGCGGCAGAGGTCCGCACGATCGTGGGCGCGGCACGGCTCCGGCCTCTCAAAGGCGCGCAGCACGATCGGGCGCGCGACGCGGGCCTCTTCCCAAGCGACGAGTCCCGCGCGTACCTCGCGGAACGCAATAAAGACGTTGTCGTGATCATCGGCATTGAGTCGGTCACTGCCGTGGAGAACCTTGACGCGATCCTGGATGTGGGCGGCATTGACGCGATTTTCATCGGCCCGAACGACCTCTCGATCTCCATCGGCGTGCCGAACCAGTATGACCACCCACGCTTTATCGAAGTGACGGATCACATCATCCATACGGCGCAGGCGCGCGGTATTCCGGCGGGTGGTCATTGGCAGACCGAGGCCGATGTCGAGCGGTGGATGGCGCGGGGGTCGCGTTTCATTCTTTTCTATATTGACGCGCCCCTATTGCAGGAAGGCTACCGCCGCTCATTGAACAAATTCCGCCAGACGAACGTCGGCGCGATGGAAGAAACGATTTAGTTCGCGCGGAGAATCCCGTTGATGGACAGATCCGCCGCTCGCGGCGATGATCTGGTCTCTCATAGGGCGGTATGAGAGTCGTTCGGGATGCTTCTGGGCGCCAGGCGACGCGCGTCGTTAGCAGAAGTGCATGCGAGACATGCATCAGCATCGTGGGCATCGTCGTTTCCCGGCATCTACGGCAATCGGGCATGTGGATCCGTTCGCGGGGCAAGCCCGGAACGGCGAGTGATAGAGAGGAAAGCATGAAGATCACCGATGTCAAGGTTTTCCATCTCGAAGGCGGGATGCGTGAAGGACTGGCCGTGTACGAGACCGCGTGGGGCGGGTCCAGGCCCGGTCAGTCCACTCCCCATCGCTGGACGTTCACCGAGATCCACACCGACGAGGGTCTCACCGGCCTTGCCTTCGGGGGTGATCGCTCGGTAAAAGAGGCGGGGCAGCTTCTCATTGGCGAGGACCCGATCCGCGTCGAGTACCTCTGGGAGAAGTTGTACGCCGTCGGTGAATACCGCCAGCGCATCCCGACGATCGCCGTGCTGGACCTGGCACTCTGGGACCTGATTGGCAAGAGCAAAGGGGAGCCTGTCTATCGCCTGCTCGGCGGGCCGACCCGGGAGCGAGTCCGTGCCTATGCGGCGATGCTCGGATTCTCGACCGATCCGGACGCGGCTGCGCGACGCTCCGTGGAGATGGTGGAGGCCGGGTTTCAGGCGGTCAAGTGGTATCTGCCCTACGGCCAGGCGACCGGGCGGGAAGGGATGCGTAAGAATGTCGCGCTCATCAAGGCGGTCCGCGATGCGGTGGGCGACGAGATCGACATCATGGTCGATTGCATCATGACCCGCACGAGCCAGAACTCCGTCCTCTTCGGCATTGACCTCGCGCGGCGACTAGAGGAATACCGCCCGTTCTGGCTTGAGGAACCGCTCAATTACGATGATCGCGATGCCCACGCGACGCTGGCCCGTGCCACGCGTATCCCGCTGGCATTCGCCGAACACTTCTACACCCGTTGGCAGATCCGGGACATCCTTGAGAGCCGGGCGGCGACGGTTGTGCAACCCGACCCGGTCTGGGCGGGTGGTGTCACAGAGATGCGTAAGATCATCGCCCTAGCCTCGACATACGGCGTGGCGGTAGTCCCGCACGGTAACGAGTCATGCCGCAACGCGCTGCACATCCTCTTCGCCCAACCGGAGCGCGTCTGCCCACTCGCGGAATGGGGCGTGCGGATCAACCACGATGTGCAATACTTCTTTACGGACTTCTACGCGCCAAAGAATGGCTATTTCGAGCCGCCGACCGGTCCGGGATTTGGCTACGTGATCGATGCGGAGAAGGTCGTGCGGCGCGTGGATCTTTGATCGAACCGTATCGTCGTGATGGATGAACTGGGCTGCAGAAAGCCGTGCTTGAACGGTTGCCGACAGATGCCATACTACATTCATCTCTATGAACTACTCGCTTGCCACTATCTCGTCGAAACGGCAGCTCACGATCCCGAAGGCGTTCCGGGCGCGGCTCGGTATCGCGCCGGGTGATCGGGTAATGCTCACCGTGCAGGGCGGTGGAATCAGGTTCACACCGCTGCACGGGAGCATTGTCGCGGCGCTGGATGACGAGACTGAGATGCGATTGCCCTGCCCGCTCTTCGCTCTTCGCTCTTTCGCTCTTTCGGGTGCGCCTTATAATTTTGCGGAGGCCGTCGATCGTGGGCGGGGCGGGAGGAAGCGTCTTCGCCAGGGATGGTCGGGAGACGGTCGCCCATTCACCACCAATCGGCGACGCGGTTGCGTGCGCGGGGCGCGCACCGGGGTGGGTGAGGGAGACGCGGGCGGCGCCGTCACTGGTGGCCTGACGATTGGGGGATGTGCCCGTGCTGCCCGCTGCGCCGCTCGTTCCTGTTGCCACTGCGCCCGGATTGCTACCCATCCCTCCGCCCAGCGGTGCGAGCAGACCAGCGCGCGTAACGCCACCATCCGATTGACGTTTCTCCGCGCCCAGTGCATCCCGCTCCCCTTCAAGCGCGCTTCGACCACCAGTTTGTTTGCGCTCTCCACCACTCCACTGCCAATCGGATACCCTGCCGCCTGAAACGTCGCAGAGGCGAGCTATACCCGCCGATTCTCCAGATACCCCACCACCGCATCGCGCGTTGCCGCTGCCTGTCGGGTCAGCACCGCCTTGTCCACCGGCACGGCCCGGATCGCCGCCAGCACGTCGTCGGGATTCTCGTGTTTGAGCGTGTGACACTGCCGATCCAGCCAGGTCGCCGCTTGCGCGCTTCCCGCTCCCCAGACCGCCTGTCCCACCGTACTGATCTGCTGCACCGCGTGGGGGAAATCGAGAATACGCACCGCATCCGGGCGATGCAGCGCGATCAACTCTTGCAGCCAGACCGCGCCTTCCTGCACCGCACAGACGACGCCCGCCCGTTCCGTCCCCCGCCGCTGTGTCTCGCCCCGCGTCACCCGCGCGAACTCCCGCGCATCCGTCAGCCGCGAGCAATACGACAGATCGGTGGTCTGGATCGCCCCCGCTGCGTCCCGCGTCACCGTGCCAATCGCCAGCGTCTTCACCTCCGCCCAGACACCGCCGACCAGGGGCGCCATCGCCCCGTCCGCACTCAGTTGTTGGATCGGCGGTCCCGGCGGTGGAAGCGGACTCTCCGCTTCCACGCGCGCCACTGCCGCGTCCTCCACGGCGACGAGGGCCGCACCGGCACGCTCGGTCAGGCGGCGCGCCGTGTCGGCATCAATGGCGACCCCGGTAAAGAAGGCGAGCATCTCCGGCACCTGCCCGAACGGCATCCAGGTGCCGAGCCGCACGATCCCTTCGATCAGCCGGGGAGCGAACTGGCTCGTCACCAGCCCCAGTTGCTCATCAAGGGGGGAAAAGCCCCGTGCCACAGCCGGGACAGACCATATATGCGCGGGTAAGCGTCACCGCCTGTTCGCCCGCCACCGTCACCGTCCGGGCTCGCTTCCCGCGCGCATGCAGCCGTTGCCCGCAGGTTGGACAGACGGCGGTCTCGGTCTCTCGGGCGGTGCATCCCGCCGCTTCGGTGACTAGGGGCCGGGGTGGGGACATTTACGGTTTCTTCGTCGCGGCCGCAGTGCCGATCACGGACGATCCTGCGGGCGCCGGGCTACCAGGTGGTGGCGCGGCAGGGGGAATCGCCGGGGTGCTGGCAGGGGCGGGTGGTTGCG
>JALYUS010000438.1 GCA_030853625.1 Chloroflexota bacterium | reverse complement strand
GCGACATCCGTCGTCGAGCCGTTCGACATGATCGTGCCCGATGCATGCAGGAAGACGCCCGTGCCGCCAGTAATCTTCAGGACGAGGTTCTCGCTGTGAACGATGGGGTTTCCTGTCTCGCAAACCTTCGAGCCAGGGGCGATCATCGTGTATACCTTGTCGCCCGCTGCGTTGGTGAAGGTAATGGTCCCGGTCGCCGTGGCGCACGGACTCGCCGCACTGTAGGAACTGTAATCGAGGGTGACTTTGCCTGTATACGTGCCGGAGCCGAGGGGTGAGGCGGTGAACGTTCCGCTCACATCGAAGTGACAGACTTTTCCGCCACCGGTGTTCGGAGCGCAGCCATTGGGATCAGTCGGGCTGGATGGTGGATTCGTTACCTGCGAGGTGCCGGTTGATGAACCGCTCACCGGCGCGGTTGAGTCCTTATCCTTCGCGAGCACGGATACCGTGCCAAACGTGAGGAGGAACGCAACGAGCAAGAGCGGCAGAAATGTTCGACGTGTTACTACCATCGTGTATCTCCTTGATCGGTACAGACAGATTCGACTGCCGTCAGACGACGGATCAGTAGTGCTGGAACCCTCCGCGCTGTGTCGCATCCCCCCTTCGCTGTTCTGTAATGAATACCGTCGCGCACCACGGGCCATCACCCCCACGACTGATTATTCCAGCAAACGTTACAGGAGGTTCCATCAAGGAAGGCCTCGTGTCAAGAGACTGCGAATTCGCGGGATATTTCTTCTGATGAAATATACGCGGTGGAACAGAGAGCGCCGTACAATGTGCGTCTCCTGGATGCACCTACCCCGTCACGCGAGCGTATCCGGTATGATGGGGTAACAGAGAAAGATGCCATGTATGGGTAGTATGCTGATACAGTCAAGGAGGGTCGGATGCGCGGACTTGTCTTTTTGGGGGATCGTGAAGTCGAATTGCGGCAGTTCCCTGACCCGACGCCGGGGCCGGAGGACGTGATCGTCGGCATCCAGAGTTCCGGCATGTGCGGCAGCGACTTCCGCCCGTATCGCGCGCCGAAAGTGGATGGTGGCGCGGAGCGTCTGCCGATTGGCGGACACGAGCCGTGCGGCATCGTCATCGAGCGCGGCGCACATGTCACCGACGCCGAGGCGCGCATCGGCGACCGGGTGATGGTGCATCATTACCACGGCTGCGACGCCTGTCACTATTGCCGGGAGGGGTATAGCCAGATGTGTCTGCACGGCAGCATCGTCTACGGCTTCACCGGCAATGGCGCGAATGCCCCGTACATGCGCGTTCCTGCCAGTACGCTCGTCCGCTTCCCCGACGCGCTCAGTTTCGACGAAGGGGCAGCGATTGCCTGTGGGACGGGTACCGCCTACATGGCGCTGAAGCGGCTCGCGGTTTCCGGGCGAGATACGCTGGCGATCTTCGGGCAGGGGCCGGTCGGACTGAGCGGGACACTGCTGGCGCGGGCGATGGGCGCGCGGGTGATCGCCGTGGATCTTTCCCCGGAGCGGCTTGCCCTCGCGCGGCAGCACGGTGCAGACGTGACGCTCAATCCGCTGGAGGTGGATCCGGTCACGGCGATTCAGGAACTGACGCACGGCGAGGGGGCGGACGCGACGCTCGATTGCACCGGCAATCCCGCCGCCCGCGTCAACACCGTACAGGCTGCCCGCATCTGGGGCCGTGCCTGCTTCGTTGGCGAGGGAAACACAACGACGTTCGACATCAGCCGCGACATCATCCACAAGCAACTGACGATCTATGGCTCGTGGACCTTCAGCACGCATGGCCTTGCCGAGTGCGCCCAGTTCATCGCGGACCGGGCAGTGCCGCTCCAACAGATCATCACTCATCGCTTCACCCTCGACCAGGCGGACGAAGCCTTTCACACCTTCGAGGGCGGCACGACGGGTAAATGCGTCTTCACGCTGGCGTGATGTGCGTCTATGCCTGCTGACGGAGTGACATTCTGATACCAATGATCCGGTATCACCCGGCATGGGTAATCATCAGCCGATTGCCCATTGCCCGTTCATACTCTCTGGATGCGGAGGTTACGGGCGGTCTTCCCGCTCCCGCACGTACACCACGTCCGCTGTCGTCCATGGGCCGCGCGCATACACGGCAAGGCAGGCGGCTGCGGTCACGAGCGATGCCGCGCAGACGCCGACGTGCATGCCGAGCGGCATCTGAAGCGTCACCGCGACCATCTCGACAAAGATGAAGGTGAGGCCCGCCGCGAGATAGGCCTGCCGCCGCATCGCGAACGCCAGCACAGTCAACACGCCGACCGTCAGCCCGCATACTTCGGGCAGGAACCGTTCGGCTTGCGGACTGTGGGCCGCCGCGTTCAATACCAGGTCCGCGACGCAGCCCATCGCGAAGATCACGACGGGCATCACCCGCACTGCCCGGTTCATCATTGCATCGGTCGGTTTCCGCATCCCTCTCCCTTTCAACAATCTCGCGCCGCACCCACCCGCATGATACGCGATCGCCTCACATAATTATAGAACGGGGAAAAGACCCGCAATGTGACGGCTTCGCCATCGGCATTGTACACGATCGGCTTCCCGCCCTTCGTGATGTGGATCATATCTCAATATCCGCAATCGAAGCGACGATGTTCGTCGGCTGATACGGAAAGCGTTCCACCTGCTCACGCGGCGTGACGCCGGTAAGGACGAGCGTCGTCTCCATCCCTGCCTCAGTGCCCGCGATGATGTCGGTGTCCATCCGGTCGCCAATCATCATCGTCTCCTCGGAATGTGTGCCGATCGTGCGGAGTGCGGCGCGCATCATCAGCGGGTTCGGCTTGCCGACGAAATACGCTGCGACGCCCGTCGCGGCGGTAATCAGGGCGGCGACCGCTCCTGTCCCCGGTTCCAGCCCCGCTTCGGTTGGCCCGACGACATCCGGGCTGGTGGCAATGAAGCGGGACCCGGTGGCGATCAGCCGGACGGCCCGCGTGATCCGCTCGAAATCGTACGAGGTCGTCACGCCGAGGACAACGTAGTCCGGGTTTTGATCCGTCAGGGTATAGCCGGCGTCGTGCAGCGCGGTCGTCAATCCCGCCTCGCCGAGGACGTAGGCCGTCCCCTCCGGCCGCTGGGAATGGAGGAATTGCGCGGTAGCGAGCGCGGCCGTGAAGATATGGGTTTCCGGCACGGCAATGCCCATTCGCGTCAGGCGCGCGGAGAGATCGCGCGGTGTGTAGGCGGGGTTATTGGTGAGTACAAGGAACTTCCGCCCCGCCGCCACCAGCCGCCCAATGAACTCCGGCGCGCCCGGAATGACGCGCGCCCCACGCACGATCACCCCATCCATGTCCATCAAAATGTGCTTCTCCGTCCGCATGTTCCCTCCTTGAAAGAATTGAACCGCGAAGGCGCGAAGGCGCGAAGAAGATACGAGAGAAGAAACACATTTCTCCTGATCTCTTTCCCTCTTCGCGTCCTTCCGGGCGCCCTCCGGGCAGTATTCGCGGTTCAAACCCCCTCGTATCCGGCGGCGCGGCGGGCGGCGGCGATGGCGGCGGCGTAGTCCGGCTCGCGCATTTGATCGGCGACATACTCCGCATAGGCGATCCGGTCGTCGGCATCAATGACGAAGACGGCCCGTTGGAGGAGGCGCCACTCCTTGATGAGGACGCCGTAGTCGCGCCCGAACTGCTCGTCGCGATGGCTGGACAGCGCCGCGTGAGTGATGTTTTCCGCGTTCTGCCAGCGGGCCTGTGCAAAGGGCAGGTCCATGCTGATGGTGGCGACCTGCACATTCGTCGGCAGATCGCCGCGCAGCCTTTCCCAGCGATGTGTCTCCAGATGGCAGATGGGCGTATCGAGTGAGTTGACGACGTTGAGGAGGCGAACCCTATCTGCCGAGTCCGCCAGTCGCACAGTCCGTATCGCCTCGCCATCGAAGAAATCGAGTGCGAAGTCGGGGGCCGCGTCGCCGGGGTGCAGTTTCTTTCCCACAACGGTCAATTGCTCGTCCAGTTCATACGCCTCGCCGGTTCGTTCTTCCATCGCTTTTCCCCTTTGTCGGTGGAGCAGGCTTCAGCCTGCAATCCCCGGACGGCAGGATAAATCCCGCGACCGGCAGATGCTGGCGCGGGATGGC
>JALYUS010000422.1 GCA_030853625.1 Chloroflexota bacterium | reverse complement strand
GCAGCCTGCCCGATTACGTCTTCACCAAAACGCTCGGCATCCCCGCCTTCGGTGTCCCCTACGCGAACGCCGACGAATCGAACCATGCCCCAAACGAGAACATGGAGATCGAACGCTTCTACAAGGGCATCAAGACCGGCGCGGCAATGCTCACCTATCTCGGTGCGTCTACCGGGCAGAAATAGTGATCGGGTTGAACCGCCGAGAAACGGTTTAACGCAGAGATCACAGAGGACGCAGAGAACACAGAGAGGAGATAAGGAGAAAGGTCTTTCTCTGCGATCTCTGCGCTCAATGTTTCTTCCTGGCGTTCTTGCGGGGTCAGGACTTTTTCGCGGCGCTCGGCCCCTTGCCTTGACGCTTCCGGGGGTCGGGGATGACACCGAGCGCGCTCGCGAGATCAATCTGGTGATCCTGCTCCTGCTGCACGATCCCCTGCAACACCTCGGCCAGCGCGTACTCTTCCAGTTCCTGCGCCTGCCGGATGCGCTCCCGGTAGTTACGAACTGTATCATCCTCCGCCTGGAGATCGAACCAGAGCATCTCCTCGTTCTCTTCCGACACCTGGACGGGTTTCGGCTCGTGAATGGGGTAGGCGCCGAAGTAATCGAGTTGCTTTGCTATCGCCAGCGCGTGATCCAATTCCTCGTGGGCATGGACCGCCAACTCATCCGCGATGTCCATGTAGCGCGCGCCGTCGAGTTTCTGGCTGAAGATGACGTACTGGATGATTGCCTTGTACTCGCGGGCAAGGTCTTCCTGCAAGCCCTGCACCAGTTGATCGGTCGAGGCGGCTGTCTGCTTCTTCTCGGCCACGTACTGCTCCTCTCATACGGATAATTCCATTATTCACACTCCGTTCCGCACGAACCATGCCCCGAGAAGTAGTCGGTCGAAAGAGGAGGCGTAGCGTGTGTTTCCTTCCCGGCGACTGCCGACTGCCGACTGATTACGCTACAATAGCGCCCGGCGATGATCGGCAACGGGAAGGGGCGCGACGTGCAGAGTGATGTCTTGATTCGGGGCGCGCGGGTGGTGGATGGCACGGGCAATCCGTGGTTCTACGGCGATGTGGCGATTGCGGGCGAGCGCATCGTTGCCGTTGCGCCAGCAGGGCAGGCGGCAGTGGAAGATGCGGGTGAGGTGGTGGACGCGGCGGGGATGGTCGTCTGCCCCGGTTTCATTGATATTCAGAGCCACTCAATCCTGCCGCTGATGCAGGATGCCACATGCCTCTCGAAGATCACGCAGGGTGTGACGACGGAAATCATGGGCGAGGCGTGGACGCCCGCACCCTTCGGCGGTCTGATCGAGGCCCCGATGCGCAACGCGATCTTCCTGACCAATCTCCCGGAGTGGGAGGAACGCGCGCGGGGCTGGACACGCTTCCGCCACTGGCTGGAGGCGATGACTGAGCGCGGCGTTTCGCCGAATGTCGGTTCCTTTCTCGGCGGCGGCACGCTGCGGCAATATGCCAGAGGAATGGCGATGGGCGACGCGAGCGCCGACGAGTTGGCGACGATGCGCCGCGTGATGGGCGAGGCGATGGAGGACGGCGCGTTCGGCGTCTCGTACGCCCTGATTTACCCCCCCGATACCTACGCCGGGACGGATGAGATCGTCGCGGTCTGCGAGATCGTCGGGCAGTATGGCGGCGTCTACATCACGCATTTGCGCTCTGAGGCGGATCAGTTTTTGGAGGCGATGGCGGAGGCGCTGGCGATCGGGCAACGGGCGAAGGTCTCGGTCGAGGTCTACCACCTCAAAGCGGCGGGGCGGGAGAACTGGTCCAAGATGCCCGCCGCGATCCAGATGATTAACGACGCCCGCGCGGCAGGGCAGGATGTCACCGCCGATATGTATCCGTACATCGCGGGCGGCACGGGACTGTCGTCCGTCCTGCCGCCGTGGGCGGCGGCGGACGGCAAACTCTACGATAATCTGCGCGACCCGGAGATGCGCGCGACAATTCGCGAGGCGGCGCTCAACCCCTCCGGTGACTGGGAGGCGATGGGCGCGCTCAATGGGCCGGACGGCATCGTGCCGGTCGGCTTGGAGCGGCCCGAACTGAAGCAGTACAACGGCATGCGCCTCTCGGCGATCGCGACGGAGCGCGGCACGCACTGGCTCGACACGGCGATTGATCTGCTCGTCGCGGAGGGCCAGCGGATCAGCACGATCTACTTCATGATGACCGAAGACAACCTCGCCGAGCAACTCAGGCAACCGTGGATCAAGATTTCCACCGACGCGGGCGGCGTGGACCCGGCGTGGGCAGCGGAGCGCGGCCCGACCCATCCACGCTCCTACGGCACCTACCCGCGCGTGCTCGGCAAATACGTCCGTGAGGAGCAGGTGCTGACCCTCGAAGACGCGATCCGCAAGATGACTTCGTCCGTCGCCGATCGTCTCTCGCTGCGCGACCGGGGCCTCCTGCGTGCTGGCTGCTACGCCGATGTCGTCATCTTCGATCCCGAAACCATCGCCGACCGCGCGACCTTTGACCAGTCGCACCAACTCTCAGTCGGCGTCCGCGATGTCTGGGTGAACGGCGCCCGCGTCCTCCGGGATAGCGCCCACACCGGCGCGACCCCCGGCCACTTCGTGCGCGGCCCCGGCGCGGCTTGACGGGGAAGCGAACAATCCATCGTCCGTCGTCTTCATGATCGGGAAGGGAAGCAATGAAAAAGGTATTGATGACTGGCGCGAGCGGGAAGATCGGTCTATCGCTGCGGGAATTGCTGAAGGATCGGTACGCGCTCCGATTGCAGGAGCGGCCGGGCGGGAAATCGGTCGGCCCGGCGCGCGAGGGAGAGGAAATCGTGCGGACGGACCTCACCGATATGGCGGGGATGCGCGCGGCCCTGCATGGCTGTGATGCGGTGATTCACCTCGCAGCCTCGTCCGCCGTACAGACGCCGTGGGAAGACGCCCTCAATAACAATATCGTCGGCCAGTACACCGTGCTGGAAGCGATGCGGCAGGAAGGCGTGCCGCGTATGGTCTTCGCGACGACGAATCACGTTACGGGTTACTACGAATTGAAGGGCCGCCCCTGTTACCCGGACATGCCCGTTCGCCCGGATGGCTACTATGGTGCGTCCAAGGCGTTCGGCGAGGCGCTGGCCCGCCTCTACGTGGATGAGCACGGCTTGTCGGTGATTTGCCTGCGCATCGGCTCATGGCTGCCCCAGCCGGAGAATGTGCGCAATCTCAGCACCTGGCTCTCGCCGCGCGACATGGCGCAACTGGCGTGGCGCGCGATTGAGACGCCGCTGACGTGGGGCATCTTCTACGCTATCTCCGGGAATACCCGCCGCTACTGGGACATCGGCCCAACGCAGGAGCAACTTGGCTACGAACCGGAAGACGATGCCGAACGATACGCCGCTCAGATCGAATCTGTCGGCTTCCACCGGGCGGGGACGTAATCGAAACCGGGGAGAACCGCAAAGGCGCAAAGGGCACAGAGGTAGCGCAGGCTTCAGCCTGCGCTACCACAATCGTACAGCATGACGATTGTCGGTTTGTTCACAGGAACAACGATCACCGCGTGCCGCGAACGTACGCACAAATCGGCACACCATTTCCTAACATTGTGAACAGTTGCACAATCCTCGCGGGCATGCTACCGTCAGACGTGGATGGAATCGCGTTGCCAACGGTGGCGTGATTCTCTCGATATTACGGCAGCGATGTCGGGAAAGGATGTATTGAGATGAACGCACAGAGAGTACGGGCGGGCATCCGCGCGTTTGGGCGGGCGATCCTCTCGCCGCTCGGCGATGTCGAGCAGACGGTGGAGTTTGCGGCGCATTGGCAGCAGCGTCTGATCCGCTCGGACGCCCTACCGGAGACACGGCGGGAGCGGCGCGGCACGCCCTAAAGGAACGAGCACATGGGTACGGAATGGGCCGGGAGAGCGTCTCTCCTGGTCCATTTTCTCAGCCGGCCTTCTGTTGTTCGACTGCCGTTCACCAGTTCGTGAACTGCCCGTCCCGCCGTTGCCACTTGGGGGCATCCCAGTAGCCGAAGGGATATTTCTCCGTCGCCACCGCTTCATCGAAGGTGACGCCGAGGCCCGGCGCGGTCGGGAGCGGGAAGGCGGTCCCGGCAATCTCCGGGAAGGTTGGGAAGAGATCGTGCGTCCAGGCGGCGGCGTTACGGTGCGAGTACTCCAACTGCGCGAAGTTGTTGATCGCGGCGCAGAAGTGGATCGTCGCCGCCGTGCAGACGGGGCCGAGCGGGTTGTGCGGCATCACGTCAATGTAGTGCGCCTCGCACCACCCCGCGACCTTTTTCGCCTCGGTGAAGCCGCCGACATTGGCGATGTCAATGCGCGCGAAGTTGAGGATACCCTGCTCGATGTAGGGCAAAAACTCCCACTTGCTGGCAAACTCCTCGCCGATGGCGAAGGGAATCGGCGTCATTGTGCGCAGTTGCCTGTACGCCTCCGGACTTTGGGCGCGGATCGGTTCTTCCAAAAACATCAGATGGACGTCCGCCACGTGCTGGCAGAACAGGGCCGCCTCCGCGACGGAGAGGCGGTGGTGAAAGTCAATCGAAAGGCCGACCGCCGGGCCGACCGCATTGCGTACTTCGCGAATCCAGTGCGCCGCGAGCGCCAGGGACTCCATCGGTTCGTAGACCGCGCCGTCGCCGCCCGTCCAGCCCTCATAGGCGCCGCCATCCCGGACGGTCCACTCCGTGTCCGGCATGCCGGGGCCGAAGCGGAGGAATCGCCACCCCGCCGCGACCGCCGCGCGCGCCTTCTCGACGATATCCGGCCCGGTCAGGCCACCGGGGGTGGCGAAGCAGCCGATTTCGGTGCGGCACGCGCCGCCGAGCAGTTGATAGACCGGCACGCCGAGCGACTGGCCGAGAATGTCGTAGAGCGCGATGTCAATCGCGGAGACGACTGCCCCGGCGATCTTGCCGCCCTCGAAGTAGTGCCCGCGATACAAGACCTGCCAGAGGTGCTCGATCTGGCGCGGATCGCGCCCAACGAGGATCTGCGCGAAGTGGTCGAGCATTCCCTGCATCGCCAACTCGCGCCCGGAGATGCCGCCCTCCCCGATACCACTAATTCCTTCGTCCGTCTCGATCTTGACGATGAAGCAATCCCGATGCCCGACCCAGACCGGATGCCCCGTGACCGCCGTGATTTTCATCGCTCTTCCTCACCCTCGGTCCCTCTCCATTGCGTGTTAGCAATAGAGAGGGGAACAAAGAAAGAACCGGGCGGATGACCCTGCCCAGTTCACCAACAGACTTCCGTTTACCGTACTCAGCACTCAGCACTCAGTACTTCCCTAATACGCCGCGAGTTTGCGGACCGCCTCAGTAACGATGACCGGGTTCGGGATGATGGCGGTTTCCTGCTCGTTGTTGTACGGGATGTGGCTATCGAGCGCGCCAATCCGAACGATAGGAGCGTCGAGCGAGTCGAGGCAGTTCTCGGCGATGAATGCGCCCACTTCCGCACCGATTCCCATCGTCTTGTTGTCCTCGTGGAGGATGAGCACTTTGCCCGTCTTCGCGGTCGTCGCGGCAATCGCGTCGAGGTCGAGCGGATGGAGGGTGCGCAGGTCAAGCACTTCGACGCTGATCCCCTCACTCTCGACGGTGCGCGCCGCTTCCAGCGCCCAGTGGACGCCGACACCGTAGGTGATGACGGAGAGCGTTGTCCCCGCGTGCTGCACCTTCGCCATGCCAATGGGCACGGTGTAGTCGCCGTCCGGCACTTCTTCCTTGTAGCGGCGGTACGATTTCTTGTGCTCGTAGAACATCACGGGATCCGGGTCGCGGATCGCGGCAAGCATCAACCCCTTCGCGTCGTACGCGGTGGCGGGGATGACGACTTTCAGGCCGGGGATGTGGCAGAAGAGCGCCTCGACGCTCTGCGAGTGATAGAGACCCCCATGCACACCCGCGCCGAACGGAGAGCGGAAGACGACGGGGCAGCCCCATTTGCCGTTCGAGCGATAGCGGATGCAGGCCGCCTCGTTGACGATCTGGTCGTAGGCGGGGAGGCTGTAATCCGCGAACTGCATTTCCGCGATCGGTTTCAGTCCGGAAAAGGCCGCGCCGATGGCGATGCCCGCGATACCGACCTCGGCGATCGGGGTGTCGAAGGCGCGATACATGCCGAATTCCTGCTGCAATCCATCGGTGATTTTGAAGACGCCGCCCTTGTAGCCAACATCCTCACCCATCACGACGACGGTCGGATCGCGCGCCATCTCATCGTGAATCGCGTCGTGAATCGCGTCGGCAATCGTCTTCTCCGGCATCTATACGTCCCCTTCTTCCGCGAAGATATGGAGGCGGGCCTCCGCCGGGTCAGCCGCCGGGGCGGCTTCGGCACGATCGAGCGATTCACGGATCTCCGCCGTGATCTCCCGAATCATCTCGGCATCGGCTTCTTCATCCAGCATGCCGCGCTCGATCAGGAAGTGGCGCATCCGCGGCACAGGATCGTATTTCTTCAATTCATTGCGCATCTCGTCGGTGCGGTAGCGGTCGTTGTCGTCCGAGGAGTGCGCGACGAGGCGGACGCAGTTCGCCTCGATCAGCGTTGGGCCGTCGCCCCGTAAGGCACGCTCCCGTGCCTCGCGCGTCGCGTTGTAGACGGCAATCACGTCCGTGCCGTCAATCAGGACGGCGTGCATCGCATAGCCCTTCGCCACACGGTTCGCGATGCCGCCTTCCGGCAGTTCGTACTGCTCGGGGACGCTGATCGCGTAGTGGTTGTTCTCGATAAAGAAGATGACGGGCAATTTGTGAATGCTGGCAATGGCGGCGGTCTCATGGAAGTCGCCCTTGGCGGTCGCGCCCTCGCCGGAATAGGAGATCGCGACGAACTCTTCGCCCTTCACCCGCGCCGCATATGCGGAACCGACGGCATGCGCCATCTGCGTGGCGACGCTACTGGAACCGGTTGGCATTCGCCACGCCACGCTCGACGGGTGGTTCGGCAGTTGCCGCCCGCCGCTGTACGGGTCATCCCGCTTGCCGAGGACGCTGAGGAGGAGATCGTAGGGGGTGAACCCCATCGTCAGGGCGACCGCCATACTGCGGTAATAGGTATAGAGATAGTCGCTGCCTCGGTGCATCGCCATCGCACTGCCGACCTGGGCCGCTTCGTGCCCCTGGCTGGTGATGACGAAGTGTGTCTTGCCCTGACGGGAGAGGATCCAGAACCGCTCCGCGAGGAGGCGACCCGTGACCATCGTCCGGTACATCCGCCTCAGTT
>JALYUS010000414.1 GCA_030853625.1 Chloroflexota bacterium | reverse complement strand
GCATGGATCCGTCGGAGCGTCCGCTCGCCCATGCTCGTCGTCAGCCACGAGAGTGGGTGCGGCACGATTGCGATGCCGCCCGCCGCATGGATCGCCGCGAGGGTAGCGTCAACGGACTTCAGCATCGGGAAGGTTCGATCAACAAAGAGTGCGAGCAGATGCCCGTGCCGGGTCGTCACTTCCGTGCCGGTAATGACGTGGACGCGGCCGCTGCGGCGTCCAGCGAGGTCGCGCGCCGCGAGCGCGCCCCGGATTTCATCGTGATCGGTGATGGCGACACAATCGAGGTCGGTCTCATGCTCGGCATAATCGAGCAACTGTGCGACGCTTTGCAAGCCGTCCACCACATCCGTATGCAGATGAATATCCGCCCGCCCAAGATGCGGCAGTGGCGCGCCACCCGTTCCGGCTTGCCCGTCGTGCGTTTCCGTTGCCATCGCTCCCCTCATCGCGTCCTGCGGACTGTACGAGCAGTATAGCGAACGCGGTGCGATCCGTCCAAAGAGCGGATTCTCGAAAGAACCTAACCCCCGGCCCCTTCCCGCGAGGAAGGGGAGGGGAATCTCCACGCGAGCAGAGTGTTGCGGGAACGCTCCGATCTCGCGGAGGCTCACTCCCCCTTCCTCGCGGGAAGGGGGCTGGGGGGTTAGGTTCTTTCGAGAAAACATGAAAACATGCGCGCTCTTGTTGCGGCAGAGTGAACGCGGTACACTACGGGCGTTGTGCAACGGCGCACAACCACGCGGTGAAGGCGACGGAGGTGGGCGGCTCATGCTTGGCAACTGGCTGTTTGTCGCGCTTGCACTGACCGTGGGTTCCGCGCTCGGTATTGGCGTGATCGCGCTCGGCGGTCTCCTGCGGCCGCAACGCCCAAATCGGATCAAGTTATCCCCCTACGAAGGTGGCGTACCTGGCGTCACCAGCCCCGTCAATCGCATCACGGCGCGGTATTACGTCGTCGCCATCCTCTTTGTCGTCTTCGATGTCGAAGCAATTTTCATCTATCCGTGGGCGGTCATCTTCAACGCGCTGGGCTGGTATGGCCTCGTGGAGATGTTTCTCTTTATCGTCCTGCTCCTTTTGGGCTGGTTTTATGCGTGGAGAAAGGGAGCATTCGAATGGGCCTAGAAGATCAGTTCGACAAAAACGTGATCGTCACCAGCCTCGATTTTCTCGTCAATTGGGCGCGCCGGTCGTCGCTCTGGCCGCTCGGTTTCGGCCTTGCCTGCTGCGCGATTGAGATGATCTCAGCCTCGATGCCGCGCTTCGATGTGGCGGAACGGTTCGGAATGCTCTTTCGCTCCTCGCCCCGTCAGGCGGACTGCATGATCGTCGCGGGGACCGTGACGAAGAAAATGGCGCCGATCATTCGGACGCTCTACGATCAGATGCCCGATCCAAAGTGGGTGATCTCGATGGGTTCCTGCGCCAACGTCGGTGGTCCCTTCGATACCTACTCGGTTGTGCAGGGAGTGGATGCCGTCATTCCAGTGGATGTCTACGTGCCAGGCTGCCCGCCGACCCCGGAAGCGCTTGCCTACGGTATCCTGACGCTGCAAAACAAGATTATCAAGAACGAAACGTTCGCGAAGAAGCCACGCAACCGGCGACCGGAGATGGTCGCGGGCGCGACCGGACGCAGTCTTTAACGTCTTAACGTCGTTTCAGCGCCACGTTCCCCCGCCGCGCGCCGCCGTTGTCGCGCATGGGGACGGGTCAAGGAGGACCATGGTGGCTCAGGAACCCCAGCCCGGCACGCAGCCGGACGCAGTGCCAGCCCAACCGCTGCCCCATCCCGCCGTGCAGGCGGTGCGGCAGCGCTTCGGCGCTGCCGTTGAGGATGTTGTCCTCTTTCGCGATGAGACAACGATCGTGCTCCATAAGGACGCGGTGCATGACGCGCTCCACTTCTTGCGCGATGATGCGGCGCTGCGCTACGACATGCTCATTGATCTGACGGGCGTGGATTGGCGGGTTCGCATGCCGCGCTTCGATGTCGTCTATCAATTGTACTCGACGGGCAATCGCCAGCAGTTGCGCGTCAAGAGCGGCGTGAACGCGCTGGAACGCGGCGACAGCATCGCCACCGCGTCCGATCTGTGGGCATCGGCCAACTGGATGGAGCGCGAGTGCTACGACATGTTCGGCATCAACTTTGCCGGGCATCCTGACCTCCGGCGTATCCTCCTGCCGGAGGATTGGAACGAAGGCTATCCGCTGCGCAAGGATTACCCCCTGCGGGGCCACAAGCAGTGGGGCCAGTACCACTAGGAGTTTGGCGTTCGATGTTCGGAGTTCGATGAATCGCTCCGAACGCCGAACTGAGGAGGCATCATGGCTGATACAACGACACGAACCGCTCCGAACGCCGAACTCCGAACCTCGAACGCCGAGTTGCCGAACATGCCGGGGATTGACGAGCAGAGTGTCGAAAGCGACCGCGTCCTCACCGGGGGCGACCGCGAGATGATCCTCAACCTGGGGCCGCAGCATCCGTCCACGCACGGCGTCCTTCGCGTCGTCCTGCGGCTGGATGGCGAGGTGATCCGGGGCTGCGATCTCGTCGTCGGCTATCTGCACCGCGGGACGGAGAAACTTGGCGAGAACGCGCGCTACGTACAGTTCACGCCCTGGACGGATCGCACGGATTACATCTCCGCGCCGTCAAACAACCTCGGCTACATCATGGCGGTGGAAAAACTGCTCGGCATCACCGACCGCATCCCGGAACGCGCGACCTATTTTCGCGTTATCCTCGCCGAACTGACGCGCATCGCCTCGCACCTCGTCGGTATCGGCACGCATGCGATGGACATCGGCGCGCTTTCGATGTCGCTCTACACCTTCCGCGAGCGGGAGATGATCCTCGACTTGTTCGAGAACTACTGCGGCGCGCGCCTGACGACGAACATCATGGAAGTCGGCGGCTTCCAGCGCCCGATCCCCGACACCTTCTGGGAGCAAACGCGCGAATTTCTCCGGGTGATGCCGGAGCGGTTGGCCGAATACGAGAAACTACTGAACGCGAACCCGATCTGGATCGGGCGGACGAAGGGCATCGGTCGCATCTCGCGCGAGGACGCGCTCTCGTTTGGCCTCACTGGCCCGCTCTTGCGTGCCGCCGGCGTCAATTACGATGTCCGCAAAGCCATGCCGTATCTGATTTACGACCGGCTGGATTTCGAGATCCCGCTCGGCGAGAACAGTGACACCTACGACCGCTATCTGATCCGTATGGAGGAGATGCGCCAGTCGCTGCGCATCATCGAGCAGTGCATGGCGCAGATGCCGACGGACGGGCCGCTGATGGCCGACGAGCCGAAGTTCGTCTTCCCGCCGCACGACGCCGTGATGTTCGAGGCGGAGGCGATGCAGCGCCACTTCAAACTGGTGATCGAGGGGTTCTCGCCTCCGCCCGGCGAAGTGTACGTCGGCATCGAGAATCCGAAGGGCGAACTCGGCTACTATATCGTCTCGGATGGCACGCCGCATGCCTATCGCCTGCGGATTCGCCCGCCGTCCTTTATCAACTTGCAGATTGTCAACAAAATCTCGGTCGGCACGATGATCGCTGACCTGATCGCGATTCTGGGCACCATTGATATGGTCCTCGGCGAGGTGGATCGGTAGTGGGAGCAATGAGCAATGAGCAACGAGCAATGAGGCGCGAACGGCGGCTACTCATTACTCATTGCTCATCACTCGTTGCTCGTTGCTGAGGAGCGACGCATGGCAAAAGACGTCACCTGCATCATCAATGGCAAGAACGTCACCGTTCCGGCGGGCACGACGATCATCAATGCCGCGAAGAAAATCGGCATCACGATCACATCGTTTTGCTACCAACCGGACCTGCGCCCGTGGGGTTCGTGCCAGATGTGCGTCGTCAATGTCCTCGGACGGCGCGGCGGCACGCAAATTTCCTGCGCGACGCCGGTGCGGGATGGCATGGAAGTAGCGACACACGACGAGATTTCCTATCGCGCGCGGCAGGATTTGCTCAAGTTTTTCTTGATTGACCATGCGCTGGACTGCCCGACCTGTGACGCTTCCGGCGAATGCCAGTTGCAGGACGCGACCTACGAATACGGCGTCGCGGAGAATCCCTTCCATCGCCCGAAGATGGTGCGCGAGGTCGAGCATTTCTCCGACTTGATTGACTTCAAGCATGATCGCT
>JALYUS010000390.1 GCA_030853625.1 Chloroflexota bacterium | reverse complement strand
TTCGTGTTGTGCCCCTCATGGACGAGGCGAGTCACCAGCCGCTCGCCGCGCCGCACGACCGTCCGTGCGACATCGAGGGCCGCACCGGCCATCGTGTCGCCGGGTACGACGAATTCTCGCTGCACGGGTACGTGCGCGGTAAACATGTTCGTCAGTTCCTCGACGCGGGCAACGTCCGCCCCGGTCATCTCGTAGGCGCTCGTCTTGCCCTCGATAGTCGCCAGTTCGGCCATCAGGCGGTAGAGGGCGCGCTGCATTTCGAGGATCGCCGCGCGCACGTCGGGCAGCGTCGCGGTGGCGCGGGCGAGGCCGAGGGCGGCGGACGCCTCGTCAAGCGTGCCATACGCCTCCGGGCGCGGGTCGTACTTCGCCACCCGCGCGCCACCGATCAGACTCGTGTAACCGTCATCGCCGCGCCCGGTGTAGATTTTCTGCATGTCACGACGTTCCTTTCACGGCCTCGTGCATTACGAGTCACGCTGGACGATATGTTGGGCCGCCGCCGGTAGGTTCTGCAATGCGGTGCGCAGGAATGCCGGGTGCAGAATGACATCGGGCAATGACGCGACCAGTATCCACTCGTAGATCAGTATAGACGGCTCGCCGTCCGTGGATTGATCCTCGATACCGTAATGCGTCCGCGTTTTGTCGTGGTAGGCATGATCCCTTGGGAGGTCAATCGCATAGAGAAGGGCGAGTTCGTGATACGCCCTGCCGAGGAGAGTGAAGAAATTTTCCACGACCCAGAGAAGCCGCCCGACCGTGACCGTGACCTTTAGTTCCTCACGCATCTCCCGGCGCAGCGTTGCAGCCGACGATTCGCGGAGTTCGCAGCGGCCGCCGGGCAGCGCCCAGTAATCATCCCGGTCCGCGCGATGCAACAACACGTATCCGTCGTGGATGCACACCCCGGCGACGCGGTAGTGGAAGCGGATGCCGTCCCGGTCGAAGGAGATCATCGCCGCAACGCCGCGTCGTATGCCGCGTGCCGTTGGCGCACTTCATCGCCATCCGCGAAAACGTCCGGGTGGAGCAGGCGGGCAAGAATTTCCGTACCGTCCACGACGCGCGGGCCAGGGCGGGAGATGTACGCGTTACCATCCACCACGAAGACCTGCCCATGCCGCACGGCAGGCAGATCGCTCCACCACGGCGGGAGCGGGGCTTGGGCGAGATCGGCGCGGGCGCGGGCCGCGTCGTAGCCGCAGGGCGCGACGACGATCACGTCCGGCGCGGCCTCCCGTAGGTGCGCCCAATCAATCTGCGCGCTCTTCTCGCCCACGGCGCCGAGCGTGTCTGTGCCACCCGCCACAGCGATCATCTCCGGCCCCCAATGGCCCGCGACAAAGGGCGGATCGAGCCATTCGAGGAGTGCGACTCGTCGCCGTTCCCGCCCCGCCACCGCCTCTCGCACCAGATCCAACCGGGACTGCAAATCGCCGATAACTGGCGCCGCACGCTCCGGTGCCCCGGCAGCCATCGCGACCCGACCAACGTCGCCGAAAATGTCCGCAATGCAGCCCGGTTCGAGCGAGAGGACGACCGGCTGCACTGGCAGGCTTCGGGCCGCGCGCAACACGTCGGGCAGAGCGATCGAGCAAACCGCGCAGAGCGCCTGCGTGACGATCAATGTCGGCTGCAAGGCGCGCAGCACGGCGGCATCGAGTGCATACAGTCCTTCGCCGCGTGCCAGATGCTCCCGCACGAGCCGGTCCGTCTCCCCACTCGGTAGCCCCGCCGGGATCGCCGCACGCGTCAGGATCGGTAGCGCGTGGACGGACGGCGGCCAGTCGCACTCATGCGAGATGCCGACGAGCGCGTCCTCCAAGCCGAGTGCGCAGATAATTTCCGTCGCGCTGGGAAGCAGTGAGATAATCCGTGGCGTTGTAGCGGTCATTGGCGAATCCTCGCGGATGTGCGACGCTCCATGATGCAACCGGCATATCGTAGCATATCTCACCCTCTCTCCATCGCCGGGCGGAACGGACGAAATGTATACCATTGGGGCGATGGAGAGGGATCGGGAGTAACGAATGACGAAAACACTGCTCGTGCTGCGGCACGCCAAATCAGATCGGGGCGACAACGCCGTGCGGGATCATGACCGACCACTCGCGCCGCGCGGCGCGGCGGACGCGCCGCAAATGGGTACGGCCCTCGCCGCCCTCACCACGATCCCGGATCGTATCCTCACCTCGACTGCCGTGCGGGCCTGCGAGACGGCGCGCCTCGTCGCGATAACGGTGGGATTTAGCGGGGAGATTATCGAGGAACCGGGCATCTACGCCGCTTCCGTGGACACGCTGCTCAATGTGCTGCGCGACAGCGGCGATGGCGAAACCGTGCTGCTCGTCGGCCACAATCCGGGTTTGGAAGAACTGATCTGCCTGCTCGTCGGCGGGATGGATGCGGAACCGATGGTGCGATTACCAACGGCGGGACTTGCCTGCCTCGCCCTCGACATCGCGGCGTGGTCGGAGATTCGCGAGCGGTGCGGGCTGCTCTACTGGTTCCTCATACCGCGTATTGTCTCCCCACTCCTGCATGCCTCCCACGATTTCGGCCACGGAAGTGCGGAAGCCAGGTGAACCGCAAAGGCGCAACGAGCGCAAAGGACGCGAAGAAGGAGAAAGAAAGAGAGAGGAACGACGAATTCCTTCCCATTTCCCTGCGCGTTCTTTGCGTTTCTTTGCGCCTTTGCGGTTCACTTGATTTCAGGAAAGGAGTCAAGGATGACCACGACGACCAACCCACCGATCACTGTTGTGCCGCCGTTCGTTCTGCCGAACCGGGATGGGAAGCTGTACAACACGGCGCGATTGCGCGGGCGGCGGTACGGCCTCCTGCTCTTCCTCACGCTGGACGATCCGGCCGCCCCCGAATACCTTCAATCCTTCGCCGCGCGACAGGATGAACTGGCGTGGCTGCATACCGACGTTGTGGTGATCGTCCCTGCGGATACCGCGATAGAGACGCTGCCCGCGCTCCCCTTCCCCATTCTGCGGGACAGCGGCGCGGTGCGCGCCTGCGTCCTACCCGCTATCGCGCCGGGGGTGATGGCGCTCCTCGTTACTGATCTCTCCGGGCAGGTGACAACGTGGCAAACGGCCCAGCGTGTCAGCAGTCTGCCCGATGTAGAAGCGGCGCTCGGCTGGGCATGGGAGGTCGCGCGGCCGAAAGGGAGTTGCGGCGGCGTCACCTGGAGCGCCACGGCGCAGCCCGATCCACAACTGCCACCGCCCATCCCCGTTGGCCGCTTCACCATCGGCGCGCACGCTCATCACACATACCGACAGCGGAACCCACCCTGATCGCGTTTCCGCGCCGCTACAGTTTGTGCCGCAGCACTTTGCCGAGCGGAGAGCGGGGTAGGTCGTCCCGGAATTCCCAATGGCGCGGCACTTTGTATCCTGCCAGCCGCTCGCGGCAGAAACGGCGGAGATCACGCACCGTCGGCCGTTCGCCTCGTGAAACGATGACTGCCCGCACGATCTCACCGCGTGTCGCATCGGGTATTCCCATCACCACAACCTCACGCACCGCCGGATGTCGTTCCAGTACTGCTTCGACCTCTTCCGGAGTAACCTTGAAGCCGCCGACATTGATCCGCAGTGCGCGCCGCCCTTCGAGGAAATAGAAGCCGTCCGCGTCCCGCCGCGCGAGATCGCCCGTCCAGAGCCAGCCATCGTGTACTGCCTGGGCGGTCGCTTCCGCGTCATCGAGGTAGCCGCACATTATCCCCGGTGAACGAACGATCAATTCGCCCATTCCGCCCTCAGGTACATCCCTGCCCTTGACATCGACGAGACGTGTCTCGACACCCGGAAAGGGCGCACCGATGCTCCCCACCGGCGCGCCATCGCGCGGCGTACCGATCATCGAGCCGCCCTCGGTTGACGCGTACTTCTGTGAGAGGCGCGCACCATAGCGAACCATCACCGCCTGCTCGACATCGGGCGCAAGCGGCGCCGCGCCAGTACGGACCTCCCGAAGCATGAGTCCCGTAGGGCAGGGCCGCGACTGCGCGACGAGGAGACGGATGACGGCGGGTACCGACCAGAGCGACGTTGCGCGGTGCGCCGCCATCTCTGCCTCGATGCGCGTCGGCTCCATCGCGTGAGAGAGGATAATCGCGTCACCGATGCCGAATACAGTGCAAAAATCCACAATCGGGAAGAAGGTCGTCTGCGGGAAATAATAAACCCCGCCCGGACTCTTTGCCCATGCTCCCGTCGCATACCGCCAGGTAATCATGCGGTGCGATGAGACGACCAGCTTCGCCATACCGCCCGTCGTCCCGGATGTCGTGCGGAGACAGGCGACCGCATCGGCGTCGTGTGCTGCCAGATGGTGGGGCATGTGATCAGTCGGCACGCCCGGCAGCGCGAGTGGCAGAACGGGAAGATCGGGCAGGGCCGGATGGGGAGCCGGGACCACCCGCAGCATCCGTTTCGCCGCACTCCGCACGACGAGCGGCGTCAATTCGGCGGCGGTCAGGTTCGGTGACAAATAGAGAGGAACGATACCCGCACGGCAACAGGCGAAAAAGGCAATGACGACATCATCCGACATCGGCTCGGCGATCCCAACAACATCACCAGGCATCAAACCAGCCGCGACCAGCAGCGCCGCGCGCCGTTCCGTCTCCGCATGCAATTGCCCGTACGTCCATCGCCGCGCGCTGAAGATCAGCGCGGCGCGCTTTGGATGCCGCGACGCGGCATTGGCAATCAGTGTTTCGATTCGGACGGGGTGAGTGTCAGGCATCGGTGGACCATCCTCCCAAGCGCCTACAATTTGTGCCGCAGTACCTTGCCGAGTGGAGAGCGGGGCAGTTCGTCCCGGAATTCCCAGTGGCGCGGCACTTTGTATCCCGTCAGCCGCGCGCGGCAATAGTGACGTAGTTCGCCGGTAGACGGCGGCGCGCCCTCCGGCACGATCACCGCGCGCACTACCTCGCCGCGCACCGCATCCGGCATCGCGAGCACGACGGCTTCCCGCACGCCGGGATGCTGTTCCAGGACCGCCTCGACTTCCTCCGGCGCAACCTCGAAGCCAGCGACATTGATCCGCAGCGCACGTCGCCCTTCAAGATAGTAAAAACCGTCCGCATCGCGACGAGCGAGATCGCCGGTCCAGAGCCAGCCGTCGCGCAGTGTACGAGCCGTCGCAACCGGATTATCGAGGTAGCCGAGAGTGAGACCGGGCGAGCGGATCAGCAGTTCCCCGGTCGCTCCCTCGGGAACATCCACGCCGTCCTCATCCACGATGCGTGCGTCCACGCCTGCTTGCGGTTTGCCGATGCTGCCCGCCGGTGCGCCATCGCGCGGCGTGCCCAGCATCGAGCCTCCTTCGGTGGAGGCGTACTCCTGCACGACCATCGCGTGATAGCGCCGCTCCGCAGCGGCGTGCAGCATGGGAGGAAAAGGTGCCGCCCCCGCCCGCACGACGCGCAGGATCAGACCGTCCGGGCATGGATTGCGCTGCTCAGTCAGCACGCCAATGATCGCCGGGATCGTACGCAATGTTGTCACGCGATGCGCCGCCATCTCGGCCTCCATGCGCGCCGGACTGGTGGCGTCCGAAAGGACGATCGTGCTGCCGAGACTGAGCATCTCGCAAAACCCGCGCACCATGAAAAGCGACGGTTGCGCGATGTAGAAAACGTCGTCGTCGCTCTCCCACCAGGATGGCGTTGCGCGCCGCCATGTCAGGAGGCGGTGCGGTGTGCGGGCGATCTTCGGCATCCCGCCCGTCGTCCCAGAGGTCGTTTGGAGAATAGCGACCGCCTCCGCCGTGCCGAAGGCGAAGCGCCGCGCCACCTCGGTGTCCGCTGCCCGACTCGCCATGCCGGGAAGATCGAGCCGCAGCGTCGGCTCCATTGGGTTCGCGGGGTGTGGGGAGCCATCCGCAGTCAGGAGCAGCGCCGCGCCGACACGTTCGAGCAGTCGCGCGGATTCCACCGGCGCCAGTTTGGATGACAGGGCAACGAAGGTGAGATCGGCACGGCAACAGGCAAGGAAGGTGATCGCCAAGTCATCAGTGGTCGGTTCGGTCGTGGCGACAACATCATTGGGTGCCAATCCATGC
>JALYUS010000383.1 GCA_030853625.1 Chloroflexota bacterium | reverse complement strand
TCGACATGCCTAAGGTACAATCAATGAAGATTGCGCGAGTGAAAAGGAACGAACGATATGCCGAGTCACTGGATTCTCGTCGGATCACCGGACAATTTCGCGAAGAGCCGCGCCCTCGGCTGGACGGTGCAGGGCATCAAGTCTCGCCACCGCAAGAAGGCCGAGCAGATGCATGCGGGCGATACGTTCATCTACTACCTGACCGGCGTGCAGGCATTCGCCGGCATCGTCACGGCGACATCCGACTACTGGGAAGACCACACCACGCCGATCTGGCAGAACAAAGACCCGAAGAAGGCGACCGAAGATTATCCCTTCCGCATCTCGATTGCGCCGCTGCTCATCCTCGATGAACCAGACTGGTTGCCCGCGATCACGGTCGTTCCCGTGATGGAGTATCCGAAGCGATGGCCGGTCGAGCACTGGCATCTCGCTTTCCAGGGAAATGTCCACAAGATTTCTGATGCCGACCACGCGATCATCGCGGACGCCCTCGCCGCACGCGCACCGGTCGGCGCCAGCCACTGATTACACGCCGAAGGAGTGAGGGGACGTCGCATTCGTCATGCTCCCCACATCTTTGCCTATGACAACGAACACCAATTATCTCGTCCATCTCTGTTTCGGATCGAACTGCACGCTCGCCGGGTCGCGAAAACTCCTGCATGTGCTGGAGGAAGAGATCGCCGCGCTCGGCATCGCCGATCATGTCACGGTCGTCCCAACGACGTGCCGGAACCGTTGCGATTGGGCGCCGTCCATGAATGTGCTGCCGGGGAACATCCATTACAACGATCTGGATGCCGACGCGATCCGCCGGATCGCCCGCGACCATCTCGCGGCAGGCATGATCGTGGACGACTACGTCTTCCGCCCCCCACCCCCACCGGTTCCCACTCACGGTCGTCGCGTCTTCACCTTCGATCCGAACGCCTTTCGCCCAAAGGATGAGTAGGTGGGGAGGGTTCGAGGTTCGAGGTTTGGAGGCCGAGGAAATCCGCCCTGAACCTCGAGATCCGAACTCCCCTACCCCTTCGCCCGTTTGCCTATCACGTCGTTTGTGGGACGCCGGTGCCGCCGGTGCAGGGTGATCCCTGCTCAGGTGTCTGCGGCCCCTGGCGATAGGCTTTGATGAACTGGCTCAACCGTGGGTCGTCCGGTGAGTCCAATTTCAGTTGCTTTCCCCATGCCGACGCCACGACGGGTGCGGGCAGGCCGGGGTAGGGGGTGATGAGCACGTACGTCTGCCCCACAGCCAGTTTCCGTAACGCGGCGATTTGATCGGCAGGCAAGTCCGGCCGGTAGGTGATCCAGACCGCGCCATGTTCGAGCGAGTGGACGCCGTTCTCATTCGCGATCGGGGCGGCATAGTAGCCGCAGTTTTGCCAGACGGGGTTGTGCGGGCCGCCGACCGGTGGCGTCTGCGGATAGGTAACGGGCGTTGATGTGTGGGTGCGGGCCAGGCCGCTGAAACTCTCCACCCCCGCGATCGCGGGCGTCGCGTTCCGTCGGTGGATCAGCAGTATTGCAGCCACGACGATCGCAATTGCAACAATCAGCGTGCCAACGCCAATCGTCAGCCAGCGTCGTCGCTGCTCCCGGCGGGCGCGCTCCCGCGCCGCCGCACCCTGCCGCCGCCGCTCCTGTCCTGCCCGCTGCCCTCGTGTCGTTTCCGGCATGCATCCACTCCTCTCATGGCTCAGTCATCGCCGCAGTGTATCACTGCGTCAACCGTACATGTCAGCGGCATAGTGGCGGCGACGCGGGACACAATTCTCTTCGTCGCCGCCATCGGCGCATGACTCGGTTATGCCTTCGGCCCCTCGCTTGACCAGATAATGCATGCGGAAGTGTCGCGTGTTCCGTTAATTCGGCCGGATTCGATACGAAGCGAGGTCCGCAGATGTAACACCGTCAGGCGGCACAAGCCGATAATGCCTTTCAGAAGAAACGGCGACACCATTCTCACTCTCTTCAAAATCGAAGAGTGCGATGAGATCAGTATCAACAAACTGTGCGGCGATCGGACGACAAATGAGCGAAGGGAATTTCGCGGCGCAGAGCGCAAAGTCCTGCTCAATCTGCACGATGCTCAGTTTGTCATTCCCACCTTTTGCCTGTACTGGAAAGACATACTGCGCGCCTCTGCGATCCACACCAACATAGATCTCGTCGGTCTCGACCTGGCCGATGCCGGAGACTGCCGTACGCAGATGGCTCTGGAGCGAATAGCATGTCACCCCGGTAAAGATGTCGATGAGGCGGTTATAGCGAACCTTCGCGAGCAATGCCTGCTCATCGCTGAGTGCGTACATTGCAATGATCGCGGGCGTTGCATCGGGAATCTTCGCCTCCGCCATCATGCTTGTTGGGACAATATCCGCGACGGTGGTTGCAACGAACTGATAGCGCGCCCGACCAGCCGGACGAATGATCCACGAATGGCCTTCAGGCGCAAGGGAACGAATCGACTCCGGCAGCGCGGTTCGATAACGGAAACTGTAGATCAGATCACCGAGATTCTTTGGGAGGATAATCGCCAATTCACGCGCCACATGCTCGATGTCGGCCCGCTCGAACGCGACGGTATGTGCGCCGGGTTCATAGCGATCGGCAAAGATGCGCTCAATGATCTGAGAATATCGGTTTTGCGGCGGCTTTGCCATCGCTACTGTATCCCCAGGTTCGGGAGCGATGACGAAGGCGTACCCGACCAACGCAAGAGCACAACTTCCTCACGCAATTGTTCTTTGGTCGCGGTCGCCATGCGGGTACGGAACAAATCGATGCCGACGACTTCGTAGCCGAGCGATTCGCCGATCGCCGCGAGCAACTGACCGGTGCGGATCATCACTCGCAAATACGAGGCTTGATCGCCGACCACATACGCGAGCAGCGCGCCCGGTCGGAGAACGGTACGCAAGTCGGCAAGATGCCGCGCCATGCCGCCAAAATAGAGTTTCGTCACGCGTGCATACAATCGCTCGAAGCCGGATGTTTTGCCGAGTTCGATGCGCCGCGCCTCGATTGTCTCCGCGATGCGCTGGATTTCCGGGAAGTGCGCGACCCATTGGTCATCGTCGTCCCCTTTGTAAACGCCGCGTGTATTGGAGCGGACAAGGCCACGCTTCAACGCCCGGAGTTCCTCCTTGCTATTGATGAAGCCGAGCAGTACCGATTCAAGCCGCGTGGTGCGCGTGTAGTCCTTCTCGTTCGGATAGGGCGGCGAGGTGATAACCATGTCGATTGATTCCGGCTCCAATACATCGAGCATCTGGCGTGCGTCGGCGTGATGCACGACCGACGGTACGAAGCCCAGCGATCCGAGTGCGCGAAGGTCCTCCGCCATCGCCCGCACTCCCGCGTGCCATGTCCCGACAACGGAAACATCTTTCTTGATCGTGCCAAGCCCAACTTCAGGGCCGAAGCGCAGATTGCTGATCGTGAACGGCAGCGCGTTGGCGAGTGCAAGCAATTCATGGCGTCCGTATCGCGCGTCATTGTTCCGTTTCAGTACATCGAGCAGCGTCAGCGTCTTGTGTAAAGGCAGCGGGCTGATGGAGTTGGTGAGGAGGAGATCCCATTGCTCGGTCGGCAGGATGCGTAGTCGGGAGGGCAACATCGGCGGATTATCCCCGGCATCGCGAGCCGGATCATCCTCAATCTCCTGTGCATGGAGCGTGTCGTATGCGATCGCCGCAACTTCATCGGCATGAGCAAGTAACCCATCGGGGTCAGGTGTCCAATCGGTCTTGACCGTACCGGCGAACTGCGCGACCGGATTGATCTCGATACCAACGCTTGGAATACCGCGCTTTTTGCACTCAACGACCGTCGTACCGGTACCGCAGAAGGGATCGAGTACGCGAGTATCACTGGTAGCGCCGAAACGATTGAGATACTCACCGACAAGGTGAGGAGGAAAGGAGAGTACGAACCGATACCAGTCATGCACAGCACGGTCGTCCGGCGCGAGTTTATTTGTCTCCCGAACCGCGTTCCGCTCGGTCGGAGGAGCGGTAATTGTCGCTACGGTGTCAGTCACGTCTCGCTCCATCTATGCGGGAAACGGGGCATCGCGCTACGCAGACGATACACTGAACGTACAGTCAGCACAATGGGCAAACTACGAATAGCGAACCGTGCAGTTAGGCGCGCGGTGTGCCGCAGACCGGGCAGGAGCGATCCTGGGGGCGCAGGCCGGTACCACAGCGGCGGCATTGTGGGGATTCGATGGCTTGCTCGGCGATGGCGTGGCCGCAGACGGGGCAGGTCGTGTCG
>JALYUS010000373.1 GCA_030853625.1 Chloroflexota bacterium | reverse complement strand
GTCGCTGCTTGTGCTTCGGGTTGCGCTTATTGATGATGTAGATTCTGCCCTTGCGCCGCACGACGATATCGTCCGGGCTGCGCTTCTTGACGGATGCGGATACTTTCACGTCGTTCCTCCGATAGATTGCCCACGCGGGCCTGCTGCGTTGGCCTCGCGGTCGCGGCGCACTCGCGTAGTGTCCCACAAATCGCTTCACTGTCAAGGCGCTCGCGTTGTAATGTCCTTTTCGTGCGGAAGCATGTATCCGCTCACGGTTGCGATGATACACCGTGATTGCTAGCAGGCGTTCATACAGAGGAGGGCGAAGAGCGACGCCCAGATCTTGAGCAGGAATCCCGCGTGCGTCCGCGCGTGCAGCCGCTGCACGCCCCACGCTTCCAGTTGGCTGTTCACTCCTTCGATCTTCTTGCGGTAGCGGCGCAGCCCGACCCGCTCGTCCAGTGGGTTCGGTACCATGTTCGCCTTGCGAATCGGCACCAGCCGCACCCCGGTTTCGCCTTCCAGTAGCGCTTCATCGTCGGCGCTGTTGTACGCCTTGTCCCCGTAGACCCATGTCCCACTCGGCAGCCGCTCCGCTAACTCATGCACCGGTGTCAAATCGTGCAGCGCGGCGGGCAAGATGCCACCCAGAGGGTACCCGGAAGGAGACCGGGATGCCCGCCGGGGTGACGATCAGATGCAGCCGCCAGCTGAATGCTGCCCAACGGACGCCCGTTTCCTCCTTGGCTGCACAGTAGCCGCAGTACGCCCGACCCCGCACCTTCTTGCATCGCCCCGCTCGTGCCCGGCGACAGACCGGCACTGGCATGCTGTCGAGCACAAACGCCTCCCCCGTCGCAAAGACTTCTCCCAGCAGATCGAGGAGCAGCGGCAACCAGTCGGCCAATGCGTGCAGCCGCCGGTTGAAGCGCGAGACGCTGAGGGAGCCGGAGAGGTAGCCTTGACCACTGAGCACCTGCAACGCGCGCTCCTGATGATTCTGAAACTGGCAGGCAGCAACGACGGCCACGGTCACGGGTGCCCTTTGGGCAGCATCACTGTCGCTCGCCCCGGCTTGCGGGTGCGTCTGATGATCGAAGGCGCGCAGCACGTCGTCAAGCACGACGGAGACGGTGACAATCAAGGTGTCGTTCATCGGTCATTCCTCCGGCGAAGGGTGGGTTCAGCACCCCCCTTCTCCCGCAGAACCCGATGAACGACGACTAGCAATCACGGTGTGGATATGAGCGCCAGGTTGCTCACGCTGTTACTGATAACTCGTTATAACACGGTATAGATGATGAGTTCGTGTCCGGTGTCGGCGCGGTTGCGGCTATCCGTACGCCTCTGCTATCCTCGCGGGCAATGAGGGAGGGGTGATGGCGGGAATTTCGGTCTTTTATCCGGCGTACAATGATGGTGGGACGATTGCCAGCATGGTCTTATCGGCGGCGCAGACACTGCAATCACTAACTGATGATTACGAAATTATTGTCGTGCAGAACGGCAGCACGGACGATACCGTCGAGGTACTGGACGCGCTCGATGGGCAGGTCGCGCATCTGCGCGTCCTGAAGCACCGCGAAGCGCTTGGCTACGGCGGCGCGCTTCGCGTCGGCTTCGCCAGCGCGACGAAAGACTTGATCTTCTATACGGACAGCGACGCGCAATACGACGTGCGGGAGTTGCCCCTACTCGTCGCCGCGCTGACGCCGGACATAGACATCGTCAATGGCTACAAGATCAGCCGCTCCGATCCCCTCGTCCGTGTTATCATTGGTCGCGTCTACCATTACGCGATGAAACTGATGTTCCGCTTCCCGATTCGCGATGTGGACTGCGATTTCCGCTTGATCCGTCGGCACGTCTTTGAGAAGGTTCATCTCACGTCGTACAGCGGCGCGATCTGCGTCGAGTTCGTGGCGAAGGCGACCGATCTCGGCTACCGATTCGCCGAAGTGCCGGTTCACCACTTTCACCGCGTCTATGGGCGTTCCCAATTCTTTAATTTCAAACGGATCGGGGAGACAGGTGTGCAATTACTCGGCCTGTGGTGGACGCTCCGCGTCAAGCGGGCGCACATGAAAGCGCCAACATCGTCGCCCGCGACGCTTGGGCAGGTCGCCGATGATTGAGCGGCAACCATCCGACTGGCAGGGGGTGCGGACGCTGGTGACGGGCGGGTTGGGCTTCATCGGCAGCAACCTCGTCCACCGCCTCCACGCCCTCGGCGCGACCGTGATGGTCGTGGACGCGCTGATCCCCGGCCACGGTGGCAACCGCGCCAACCTCGACGGCCTCGATGACGCCGTGGAGGTGATTATCGGCGATCTGCGCGACCGCGATTTGATGGAAAGTCTCGTCGCCACGCAGGACGTGATCTTTAACCTTGCCGGGCAGATCAGCCACGAAGACAGCATGCGCGATCCCTTCACTGATCTCGAACACAATACCCGGGCACCGTTGACACTCCTCGAAGCATGCCGGACGACGAACCCGGATGTCCGCATCGTTTTCACGGGCACGCGTCAGCAGTACGGTCGCCCGCAATATGTGCCGGTGGACGAACGGCATCCGATGCGGCCGGTGGATGTCAACGGCGTCAATAAATGGGCGGGCGAGTATTACCACCTCCTCTACCATGATGTCTACGGCATGCGCACCTGCTCGCTGCGGCTGACGAACTGCTACGGCCCGCGCCAGGTGACAGACCGACACACGCAGGGCGCCTTCCCCTTCTTCATCGGGCGGGCGCTCGCCGGACAGCCAATCACACTCTACGACGAGGGGGGATTCAAGCGCGACATCAACTTCGTGGATGATGTCGTCGAGGCGCTCTTGCTCGCAGGCGAGAACGACGCGGCGATTGGCGAGCCGTTCAACCTCGGCAGCCCGCCGCTCACGCTGCGTGAGTTCGTCGAGACGCTCGGTGAGGTCGTCGGCGGTGTGGATGTGCATTACATCCCCTATCCACCGCAGCGCCGCGCGATCGAGATTGGCGATACCTACTGCGAGTATGGCAAAATCAGTCGGACACTCAACTGGCTGCCGCGCACCAGTCTGCGCGACGGCCTCCAACAGACGATCGCGTGGCATCGCGTTCACGGGATATAACCGAAGGAAGGGTTCACATGAGCATGATAACGCGGGCGATTCCGATTGCCAGCGCGTCGGCGCAGTACGCGACGATCAAGGATGCGATGGACGCCGCCGTGCAGCGCGTGCTCACCAGCGGCTGGTTCATCC
>JALYUS010000338.1 GCA_030853625.1 Chloroflexota bacterium | reverse complement strand
CGGATCACGGCGGAGCAGGTTTGCCAGATTGTGGCGCTCGCCTGTGCAGCGCCCGCCACGGCAGGGCGTCCGATCAGCCAGTGGAGCAGTCGCGAGATCGCCGACGAGATCACCGCGCGCGGCATTGTCGCGACGATCTCGCCGCGTCATGCGGCACGGCTGCTCAAAAGGGGGCGCTCAAGCCGCATCTGATCCGCTATTGGCTCACCCCGCGTCACGATGCGGCGTTTGCCACCAAGGTGACGGACATCTGCACGCTCTACCGTGAGGCACCGGGGCGGGCGGCAGAGGGTGAACGGATCCTCAGCACCGACGAACTGACCGGGGTGCAAGCATTGGAACGGGCACATGCCGATCTGCCGATGACACCGGGCCATGTCCGACGGCGCGCGTTCGAGTACACTCGGCATGGCACGCAGTCGTTCATCATCAATCGGGATGTGGTGACGGGCCAGATCGTCGCGCCATCGTGCGGGCCACGACGCACGGAAGCAGACTTCGCCGCGCATATCCAGCGCACCCTCGCCACGGACCTGGAGGCGACCCAGTGGCACTTCGTGGTAGACAACCTCAACACCCATCAGTCGGAGAGCCTGGTGCGCCTCGTCGCGGCGCATGACGGGGAGACCACCGATCTCGGCGTCAAAGGCAAACGCGGTATCCTCGCCACCCAGCGGAGTCGGGCAGCCTTCCTGAGCGATCCGTCTCACCCGATTGTCTTCCATTACACGCCGACGCACGCCTCGTGGATCAATCAAATCGAGCTCTGGTTGAGCATCCTGACGCGCAAGGTGCTCAAACGGGGCGTCTTCACCTCGACGGACGATCTCACTCAGCAGGTGCTTGCCTTCATTGCCTACTACAACCGGACGATGGCCAAGCCCTTCAAATGGACCTACCAAGGCAAGGCGTTGGTCGCTTAGATGCAAACCTATTTCAGCCAACGTGTACTAGCGAGGGTTTTCTTGGTGGAGCAAGGTTCAGCCTGCCGTCCGGGGATTGTAAGGTGAAGCCTGCTCCACCGGTTTTCCTTTGTGATCTGCATCACTCCGAACATCGAACATCGAACTCCGAACTCCGAACTTATCCCACGTACTTCTTGCCGCCTTGCATGACCATTGCAATCTTTCTGAGGGCGTGGATGTCCTCCAGTGGGTTGCCACGAACGGCGATCATGTCCGCCTTCTTGCCGGGGGCGAGGACGCCGAGGTCGTCGCGGCCCAATGCGTCCGCCGCCGTCGCGGTCGCGGTATAGAGCGCGGCTTCGGGGGTGAACCCGGCGGCGGTCGTGACGAGCAGTTCGAGGTCGAGGGCGAAGTCGTCGAAATAGGTGCCGCCGACGCCTGCATCGGAGCCGGAGGCGATGCGTACACCCTGCGTGACGAGGCGACTAATGTTTTCCATTCGTGTCTGCTGATTGGCGATGAACCCCTCGTACTGCGGGGTGCGCGGGATGTCGCCCCGGAGCACCCGTTCGAGCATCCGGTAGCCGACGCTCGTCGTCGGTACGACGTAGATACCGCGCTCGGCGATCTGTGCGACGATCTCCGGTTCGTATCTGATGCCCGGCGCTTCCTCGACCATAAACGAGCAATGTTCGATCGTGTCCACGCCCGCCATTGTCGCGTTGCGGACGCCCGGCGTGCCGTGGCAGTGGGCGGAGACGCGCTTATTGAGGCGGTGCGCGTCGTTGACGAGCGTCACCATCTCCTCCGGCGAGAACTGCTCGCGGCGCGGATTCGTGCCGGGCGTGATGCCGCCGCCCGTTGCCATCACCTTGATGAAGTCCGCGCCCGCTTTCACCTGCGCGCGGACGGCCTGCTTGATCTCCGTTTCGCCATCCACCTCGACGCCGAAAAAATAGCAATGACCACCCGTACTTGTCAGGCAAGCGCCGGAGGCCCAGATGCGCGGCGACTCGATCAGCCCCATCTCCCGCGCCGTGCGGACGGCAAAGACGATGTTGTTTTTCGTGCCGCAATCTCGCAGCGTCGTGACGCCCGCCGCAAGCGCCTCCTTCGCGTGCTTGATCGCGAGTGCCATGAAGAGTTCATCCGACATGCTGAAATAATCCGCGAGAAGGTTCGGCCCGCTCGAGAGCGTCAGATGGCAGTGACAATTGATGAGACCGGGCATCAGCGTCACATCACCGAGGACGACGGTCTCGCCCTCCACACCACCCGTCGGTAAATCCGCCTGCTTGCCGATGGTTGTGATCGTGTCGCCCTCGTACTGCACGAATGCGTTGTGATGGATGCCCCCTCCATCGGCGGCCCAGATACGGTCAGCGGTCACGGTCATCGGCGTCATATGCGCTCCTTCTCCGATTCTCCCAGCCGGTCATGTGCGATGCGCGCAGTATAGCGCAGAGTGTATCGAAGTGACGGTTCCGTACATTCCCGTCACTTCGATACACTCTGCGCTGGGGTACTCAGTATTGATGTGAGGAGGGCGACGGAGAGGGATTCGTCCCGCGCGGGACCGACCTTCGCCAATGCTTCACCGAGACGCTCTCCTCCGTCGCTTGATCGGGGAACGTGGCGCAGCCGTATTGCGAGGCGCCGACTGCTTTGTTGAGCGAGCCGTCGTTGTCGTCGGCAGGGCGGCATGCGGGCTACCGACCAGGTCATTGCGGACGTACCCATCTTGCCTTCGATAGGTCACTTTGGCCCAGTTCGAGGCCCCGTCCGTACCCATTACATTCCCGTCAAGAAGCAATAACTCCGCAGCGGCGGGGATTTGGGCAAGGATGTCGGATGTCACGTCGGGGAGGCTGCGAAGGTTGATTGGGCTGGCGGCAATGTTCGAGACAAATTCCGTCGGACGAGCAGACTGACGCATGGGCGTCGGCGACGAGGTGGTACCGGTACTGGTCGGTGGAATTGATGTTGCTGTCGGAACAGGCGTATTCGTCGCGGCGGGTGCGACCGTCGGCGTGGATGGCGCGGTTTGTGTGAGCAGCGCACTGAGTTGCGCTTGCTCTGCCGCGCGCGTCGCCGTCGCGTTCCTGTTTCGGGTGGGAGTGTTCGTCGCGCCGGAGACGCGCGCGACGGGCGTCGGATGCTTCGGCGCGGAGACGCTGGCGCCGCCCCCACCGCATCCGACGAGCAGAAGTCCCATGACTACGCATCCCCATCGCCGCATCATCGGACTCCGATATGAAATATGATCCCTTCTCCAACAGATACTCCCTTGAACCCATAGAGTGAGTATGATGGGGTCAGTACGACGCGTCAAGACCGCTATCGCCTGATCGGAGACTGGCATCGAACGCGCTCAGGAGCGATGAGGCGAACTCTATTGTCACGCCGCTTCCGGGCGACAGGCGCGGATCGTGTTCAGCACCGAGGCGAGGCCGGGCCGCGCGGGGACGATGCGAACGAGCGCGACATCCAGGCCCACAG
>JALYUS010000323.1 GCA_030853625.1 Chloroflexota bacterium | reverse complement strand
AGACGGCGTCCCAGCGCTCCGGTTCAATGTCCTGCGCCTCATTGGCGACGAGGAGCAGGGAGGCGGTCGCGCCACGCGCCTGCGCCATCGGCCCCGCCGAGACGAAGCGCGCCGATGCCCGCCCGACACGGAGAATGTGTCCACCCTCGGTCTCGATCTCCGGCGCGAAGAGGAGTGCCGCACGCAGCCGCTCCTCGATGCGTCGCAGAGTGATCTGCCCTTGCGGCACGAGCGATGGCGCGGCGACGACGATCTCGCCGCCATGCAGTTGCCGGTGGATGAGCAGAAAGGCGATCACTTGCGCCAGTAGTTCGTCCTTGCCTGATTGCCGCGCGAAGACGACCGCGAACGACGCGCCGTCCCCGGTGAGCGCGGAATGGATGATCGCCCGTGCCGGGGTCAGTTGGTATGGGCGGAGAGCCGCCTCCGGCCAGACCGTTCGCGAGAACGCGCCGATGTCGTGCAGCAGCCAGCGGAGCGCGCGTTCGTCTGCCGTAGCCATGGTGGAGCAGGCTTCAGCATGCATGTGGGACGGCAGGCTGAAGCCTGCTCCACCGACATTCCTCTCTTCCCGCCATTGTTCGTTCATCATCAGCCTCCCCGCATCCGCATCAGGATGTCCACGAGGACGCTCCCGGCGATCAGGAAGAGCAGGTTCGTCATCCGGTCGCGCATCTCCCGTACCTCCTCGACGACATCCTCGACGATCCGGCGCGTCACGGCCTCCTCGACATAGAGGGAGAAGTCCGCGCCGCCGGGCGGTTGCGGTGGCGTCACGCAGGCATCGCGCCGCCGCCGGTAGCGCGCGCGGGTCAACCGGCGCGCTGAAGACGGAGTGAATGGTGATTGCATGGTTCAATATCCTCCTTGTCACCTGCTCTACGTGGCGGGGATTCATTCCTTTTGCGTCGCGCGCTGCGTTGCTTCCTCGCGCGTCATCGCGTCTAACGCCCGATGAATGACCGCCGCGAGCGCGTGTTCGGCTTCCGCTGCCGGTTCATGTTCCAGCGTCTGTTGCGCCTCGACTGCACGGATTAGCACCGCCATCACCCGCGCCGCATCCGGCGCTTGCGCGGACGCGACCTGTCTCTCGGCTTCGTCGTCCGACGCGATGCCGCGCATAATGCCGCGCAGTTGCGCAATCTCAGCGTGCAATGTGCGATGATCCCCTGCATAGGTCATACTGATCTCCTTGACCTCGAACAAATGTTCATGTATATAGAGACCGGCAACAGCCCAAGACGGACAAATCTTGGTAAATCTGTACAACTTCTCCATGCAAAGTTTCTGTAGCGAAGTATCAAAAGGTGTTAGAGTGCAGGCTAGCAGTTGACACCATCATTTTGGTGGGGTACACTAAACGCACATTGTTCACGGAGGCATTGAATCGCTGCCGGTAATCTGGTCGCTGCGGTGTCGGGGAGCAACGGGTAAAACTGGCCACCGTTGGGTTTGTCGGCGGTTTTTCGTCAGGGAAGCACGGGAGTTCAAGAAGAGCGGTTCCGCGCATAATCAACCGCGATGTACTGATCCATTCGTAGTCAGTTTTCGTATTAGGTCGTACGTTGTGCGGAACCCGTGTTTGAATGCAAAAGGAAGCGAAGATCCAACGCCCGTAATGTGGTCACCTCGGCGTTTGGGGAGTGAGTGGTGAACCCGGCCAGAAGCGCGCGAGCGTGGGTCGGGATTTCTTTGTGTACGCCCCACGCCGCCGATGTTCACCGGCCCGATATGGGCAAAACGCGCAATGCATCGCCCCGCCGCGCGAAATTGGCGGCGATGCCGGAGGAGGAAGAGTAATGTATCAGATGAGTACACGACGGGGAGCATTCCCGCGCCCTTCGTTGCGGGAGCGCAAGAAAACGCAAACGCGGTCCGCGATCATCAACCGCGCGGTCGAACTCTTCAACACGCAGGGGTTTTACAACACCTCCATTGACGACATCGCCGACGCGGCGGATGTCAGCCGGGGTACCTTTTTCAACTACTTCGGCTACAAGGAAGCGGTGATCGTCGAGTTCGGACGGGATTTGATGATTAACCTCACCGCGCAGGTGGATCGGCAGATCGCCGAGAATGTCGGCGCGGAGCGGATCATTTACCGCATCTGGCTCGAAGTCCGCTCGCTCCTGGCGGAGCACGGCGAGGCGGTCGTCGTCCTCTCGCACGAACTGCTGAACCCCGATGTGGAGCGGGCGGTGCGGGCGGCGCAAGCCTTCACACTCGCCGAGTTGATCGAAAAAGTGACGGCGACCGGGCAACGTGCGGGCCGCTTCCGCTCCAGCCTCGACGCGGGGCAATTCGGGCAGTTGGTTGCGAATCTGATCGTCGTCAGCGTCGCCACACAGTACCGCACGAATGATATGGAAGCGGCGGACGCTTACATGCGCCAGAGCCTGAACGTCATCTTCCACGGCGCGATACCCGAAGGTGTGGCGCGCAAAGACGATTGGACGAAGTAATGAGCAATGAGGATGGAAGCCCGACCACGCATTGCTCATTGCTCATTGATCAGAGGGCCGCCAGCAATCCAGCACAGATAAGGGCTTCCTCCCGGATTTGCCCGGTACTCTGGACATTCCACCACGCGGACAGCACAGCCCGGACTAGTCCCCATCCGCGCACGCGGGCGTGATCGAGGCGCAGTTCCTCGGCCAGTTGATCCACGCGGCGGGCGAGGATGCGCCCCGGATACGGCGCGGCGAGCAGGTGTGGTCGCGGATTGTAGAGCAGCGCCCCCGTTTCGTAGGCCGGTTCACCCGCCAATCCCTTTGGATCAATCGCCAGCCAGGGTTGCCGCTCCGCCGCGAGGATATTGTCGTAGTGCAGATCGCCGTGCAGCAGGATCGGCGAGGGCGCGGAGGCGGTCAACGCGGGAACGAGGCGCTCCACTTCCTCGATGAGCGCGCGGGGAAACGGGCCGGTCCCGCCACCATAGTGGGGCCGCAAAGATCGCAGGTCGGCGTTCCAAGCCGTCATCGTCGCGAATGAATAATCGGGATCGGGCGGGAGTGGTCGCCACACCTGCTGCATGACGCTGGCGGCAATGGACGTTGCCCGCTCGTCGTCTGCCACGGTGAGAGAGGACAGGGGTCTGCCCGGCGTACATCGCTCCACCAGCAGCGCCTCATCGTGCGGGTCGCTCGCCAGCAGCCGCGCGATGCCGCGCCCGTTGAACAGTTGCAGGGCCGCCACTTCCGACGCGAAGCCGTCGTTCGGTACATGGACTTTGAGGATCGCCGCCATACCATCGGTGCGGCGTACGGCGACGACGTAGTTGAACGACAGCGGCGTGGCAGGTGCGCCGAGCGTCAGTCCCCATCGCGCCGCGCAATCATCCAGAATCATCGGCAGTCGGGCGAGCCAATCGCGCCCGGATGCCCCGGAACGCCGGATCGTCGCGCGGGCAAAGTCATCGGGGACAACGGGCATGCGAATTGTTTCTCCGTGCTACCGGCGTCTGTCACAATTATGTTAGCAGCCCGGCGTCGGTGTCACCGTGCCGGGGCCGACGGTTGGCGAAGGCGTTACCGTACCGGTCGGTGTGCCGGTCGCGCGGGCACGCGCCGTCGCGGTGACGCATGCGGCATTCACTGTGCTTGCCGCGCTATTGCCTGCTGCGGTAATGGTGCCACCGGCCGTCGTTGCTGCCGCGTTCACCGTCGGGGCGACCTGCGTCGCGGCGCTCGCCACGCTACTGCTCGCCGCGTTGATCGTCGGTGCGAGGCTCGTCGCGAGACCCGCGATGGTGCTCACGGCGGAATTCACCGTCGGTGCGGCGCTTGTCGCCGCCCCCGCTGCGGATGTCACCGCCGCGTTAATGGTCGGGGCGGCGCTCGTCGCGGCGCCGGTCACGGTTGTCGCCGCCGCACTCGTCGTGGCGGTCGCCCCCGTACTGCTACAGGCTGCGAGGATCGGTAACAGGCCAAGGAGCATCAGGCCGCAGAATCGTCCAATCGTCCATCGAGAACCCATCATCGCAATCTCCTTCACGCATATGCCGCAAATCCCACAATCCATCTTTGCTGTACGCACAACCGATGCCAACTGGATGGGGCGGACGCCGCTCGTCGTATCTATGCGATACTCCTGGGCATGAGAGAGAGCAAAGTGATGATTGGAACGGTTTGTGCGGCATTTGGCATCGGTGCGCCAGTCGCTGCCGAGCGGGTGGGCGCGGGCTATCTGAACCGCGATGAGGCGGTGACGCTCGCGGACGGGCGGCGGCTCTTCCTGAAAGGATCGCGCCACGGCGATCCGCGCGTTGTGGAGGTGGAACATGCGGTCATTCGCCATGCCGCCGCGCATGGGCTACCGACCCCGTTGCCACTCGTGACCGCCGATAATCGCAGTGTCGCCGTCGTGGATGGAATGCCGTGGAGCGCCTATCCGTTCATCGTCGGGGAGACGTTGACGGGGCCGGAAACCACGCGCACGCTCGGCAGACTGCTCGCGCAGACGCATCACGCGCTCGCTTCCTGCCCGACCACGGGACTGACGTTCGCGGAGGGGCCGCTCGACTGGTCAACGGCGGCGACACTCGCGGAGATGACGACGATCGAGGAACACATCGTGGTGCGCGCGGCGGCCGGTACGGCGGATGCTTTTGACGCCTTCACGCGCGCGGCGTTCGACGCGCTCCGGCAGATACTCCGCGCCGCGCCATCGCCGGAGGCGTTCGCATGGCTGCCGCGACAGGTCATCCACGGCGATTTTTACCCACCAAACCTGCTCTGTGACCCATCTGGCAGGCCGGTCGCGGTGCTCGATTGGGAGTTCGCGACGGTGCGCCCGCGTGTCTGGGATGTCGCGCGGGCGATTGCCTTCACCTTCCTCGGCGTGCATGATGACCCGCCCGATGTCGCGGCGGCGCGGGCATGCGTCGCGGCCTACCGGGAGGTCGCGCCGCTCCCGGACGACGAACTGGCAGCGGGAATTGCCCTTTATCTCTGGCGCACGGCGCACAACCTCGCGAAATACCGCTGGCATGACGAACGCGGCCCGCAACCGACCGACGCCTTAGCGCCCGGCGATCTCGCGCTCATTCGCTGGCTGCATGAACACGGCGAGGCTTTCACGCGGTATCTCGCGGGTGGCCCAAACCCTCCCGCCTCCTTCTCCACCGGGGCAGGAGGAGAAAAGCAGATGCACTGAAGAGAGGTGATGGATCCGCGCGATGCCTGCAATACTGAGAGATCGTCCCATTCGTCTCGGCTGATCCCGGTGCCCCGCAGAATTCGGGTGAGCAAGGGCATGCCGCTATCGCCCGTGTGCGGGCTGGGAATCGGGACATCGTGGTCGCCTTTGGACATATACTCATGCCTGCCGCCGGGAAAGGGGCCTGTCCAGCCGAGACGTTTGAGGTTTCGGATCAGATTCCGGCGTGAGATTGGTCCGATTGGCGGCACCGGACGGTAACGTTCGCGATAACGCATTGCCTCATCAGAAATCTTACTATCGGGGAGTCGTTGCCTCATGAGTAAATCTTACCCGTGCCCCTTCGCTGGGAGTATGGGAGGAAGACGAGGCAATGCTGAGTATGATGAGCAAACGCGAACTGCTGACGGTCGTCTCACCGCGCTACGTCATCGCGACGGGCGCAGAGAAACAACGCATCCTCGCCGAGTTCGTCGCGACGACCGGCTATCACCGCAAGTACGCGCTGACCCTCTTGAACCATCCGCCGCGTACTCGTTCCCGTCCAGTCGCACGAGCGCGCGAGAAGACCTACACGCCCGCCGTCCAGCGTGCGCTCGTTCGCCTCTGGGAAATCGCCGATCGGATTTGCAGTAAACGGCTCGTGCCAGGATTACCCGATTTGCTTGATGCCCTCGAACGACATGGCGAACTGACGCTCGATGCGCCGACGCGCATCTTGCTCCTCTCCCTCAGCCCGGCAACGGCGGATCGCCTGCTCGCGCCGACCCGCCGTATTCTCCTGCCGCGCAGACGGACGACAACCAAACCGGGATCGCTCTTGAAACACCAAATCCCTATCCGCACCTTTGCCGACTGGGACGACGACCGCCCCGGCTTTCTTGAGATTGATTTGGTCGCTCATGGCGGCTCCTGCGCGAGTGGGGACGGGTGCCCGCTGGGCAGCATGCACTCACTTGTGCTCACCGACATCGCCACCCAGTGGACGGAGTGCGTCGCCCTCCCCAATCGCGGTGAGCAGGCAGTCGGTATGGCGATTGCTGATGCGCGCACGCTGCTACCCATGCCGGTACTCGGTCTTGATTCGGACAACGGCGGCGAGTTCATCAACCATCACTTATACCGTTATTGCGCGCGCGAGCGGATCACGTTTACGCGCTGTCGCCCCTACAAGAAGAACGATCAATGCCATATCGAGCAGAAGAACTATTCGATTGTTCGACAGACCATCGGCTATGATCGCTATGAAGGAGATGCCGCATGCATCGCGCTGGCGACGGTCTATCGGTCGCTGCGGCTGGTCACGAACTTCTTCCAGCCCTCGGTGCAACTCGTCAGTAAGGAGCGCGAAAGCGGAAAGGTGACGAAGCGGTATGATGTCGCGCAGACACCGTATCAGCGGATGTTGGCCGCACCGGCAGTGAAGGA
>JALYUS010000322.1 GCA_030853625.1 Chloroflexota bacterium | reverse complement strand
TACGACGGTGAGCGTGGATGGCGGCCGCGAGATAAAGATCCCCAATCGAGAGTTGGCGGATCGGAGCGTCGAGGTGACGGGCGGATCACCACGAGAGCAGCCACCGCGACGGCCGGTGATGCGGCACGCCTCGCCGCAGATGCCGACGCCCCCGCCGCAGTACCAGGAATCCTATCCGCCTCAATACGAACAGGGATACCAGGAGCCTATGCCGCCGTTTCAGCCTCCTTACCAACCACCAGGACAGCCGTCGCCGCCGCCTGGTAGGCCACCCGGTAGGGGTAGCATTGGCCGCTGAGGGAGATCGCGGAGCGGTGCCAGGGACGGCGGTATGGTCTGTGAGCTTGGGGACCGGGGCGCTGCTCGCCTTGATCGACGGCGTCGCATTCATCGGTTGATCGGAGGGACCGACGCGATGGACCAGCCCACGTTTCAAGCATTATTCGGCGCGTTTCAGCAGCGGTGCAGTACGGAGAACAGTCTGCCCGATCTGGCCGTCTCCTCGGGATGTCCCGATGCGCCGATCGTCGTACTGATCCACGGCATCGGCGGGAATGTCCAGCACTGGGCCGACCCGATTGGCCTGAATCCGGCCGACACTTGGCTCCTCGATCTTAGCAGTAGTTTGTGGATTTGGGATGTACGTAGTACGGCACATGCCTCGCTGCGACCACCGATGCGATCGGTCTACCGCATCCCACAAACTCCCGCTAATGCGCGGGTACCCGAAAAAGGGCGCGCGGCTGTACCCCCTCCTCCCTTTCGCGGCGACGAAACCGCACGATGTCGCGCGTCTATGTCGGCACGACCATCAATATCCGGCCATCGCCGGGGGTCTGGTCGGTCGGGGTGGCGGCGCCGCTCGATTCGAGGACGATCATTGCGCCATCCGGGGCGATGGCGACATCGGTGGGACGGCGGAGACCACTGAGGAAGGTGTGGACACTCACTTGGAAGGCGCCTGGCGAGACCTCCTGCAGCGTCAGGCGGAGGACGGAGAAGCCGCGCACTTCGCCCGAGCGTTCGATGTTGCCGTACATCGCCAGGAAGCCATCGCCCCGATACTCGGCGGGGAAGAGGTGGCTCCCCGCGGTCGCAGTGTAGAAGGCGAGACCGCCGGGGGTGGCGTGCGGCGTGAAGGTGTAGGACGGGTTCTCGCTGTCGAGGCCATCCATGTTGAGCGCGTCGGGGCCGATGTTCGGAATCGGTGGGGTGAAGATCATGCCGGGTGGCTCCGCTGGTGCATCCGGTTCCGGGTTCGCGACGTTGTTGCCGAAGCGATAGGGGAAGCCATAATGCTTACCTTGCTGAATATAATTCAGTTCCTCCGGCAGGTCGTTTTGCGGGCCGGCATCGGCGTCGAAGAGCGTGCCGTCGGGGCGGAAGGCCATGCCGAACGGGTTGCGGACGCCGTCCGCGAAGCGTTCGAAGGGGCTATTCGGCACGGTCGCGCTGATGCGAAAGATCGCGGCGGTCTCCGGTCCCTCACCCTTGCCGCCGTCCAACTCGCCGTGATCGGTGTGCGAGCCCGCGCCGATGTAGAGCATGCCGTCCGGCCCCACCTTGAGGGCGGTGATCTCATGGTTGAAGCGGAGATCACCGCCGGGGTACTGGAGGCGATTCAGGATGGCGATCTGCTTCGGCACGCCGTCGCCGTTCGTGTCCGTCACGCGCAGCACCTCGCCGGTGTGCGTCGTGCTCTGGCCGGGCTGGCTCGGCGGCTGGAAACAGCGGACGGCGTAGAGCGTCCCGTCCGGCCCGAAATCCGCGCCGTAGAAGACCTGGGGCGTCGCGTCTGCGCTGCGCAGGCTGAGGATCAACCGCTTCGTCCCCGCCGTGCGGTCAATCTGGAAGAGATTGCCCGTGTTCGTCAGCACATAGAGCACGCCCGTTTGTGGCTGGAAGAGGGCACGGATCGGCGGCCCGTCCTCGGGCGCGAAGTCCAGTACGCTGCGGATCGCGAAGCCGGCGGGCGCGAGCGGCAGGGGCAGGGAGGAAGGGAGCGGCGTTGGGCCAGTCGTCGGCGTCGCTCCGCTGGTCGGCACGGTGCGATAGCGCCAGGTGTAGTAGTGCTGGCCAATGTTGCCGAACTCGACCTTGAACGGATCAGGGTTTGTCGGCGTGTACGTGAGGACGCGTCGCTCGAAGCCCTGCGCCATCAGCATGCGCGCCGTCCCCGCCACCCGGACCGCCACCCAGAATGGCTCGGTGACGGCGAGCCCGACCGCAGGCACCCCGGCTTGCGCACGGAAAGCCGCGAACGCGCTCGGCACGCGGTGGCCGGTGACGCGATCGTAGTCACGGACGGCGGCGAGTGGATCGCCTACCCCGGCGGCATACTGGGTGGCAGGCTCACCCGGCTTCAGGAGCATCGTCACCGGTGTGGCATCCTGCGCGACGCGCGCCGTGACGGATTGGAGGTCGGCATAGGTGGGGAAGGGATTGTCCGGGTCCCCGGCAATGGGCACGTGCGCGGGTTGGCGCTGTTCGAACTGCGTGTCCCCGACCTGGACCTTGCCGGAGAGAAGTTCGACGGTCAAGAGGCCGTTCGTCACGGAGCTGCCCGGCGTCGTCTGCTCCATGCGCGCCTTGTCGAAGTACTGGACGAGCCGCTGACCCGGGACGACCAACGCCGGACACGCCTGGTCGGGCGCGCAGACCGCCCGCGCCGTCCCTTCTGCGTACGGCTCCACTTGGCCGTCCTGGGCGTTCGCGAGGGGCCCCCAAAAGTTCGGCAGAACCGCCTCGCCCTGCTGCCACTGCGCCGCGAACGGCGGGGCAGCAAAGACGGGTGCGGCGGTCGCCGGCATGGCGAACCCGCAGGCAAGCGCCATCGGCAAGAGAAGCGCGATGATCGCTCCCAGCGCGGTCCGTCGTTCCCCTCGCCAGCGTCCGCCCATTGCTTCCCCCTTCGATTCGTCTGCCTCGTCCGTACTCCTGTGGTGGGCTTGTCGGTCGTCCGTGGTCGTCGTGCGCGCGGCACCCGTCCACCGACGCGGGAACCGGTTCCTTCCCGCACCCGCAGCGCGGCAGCGCCATTCACCCGGAACACTGCCATCCCGTGTGGCGGGGCCATGC
>JALYUS010000274.1 GCA_030853625.1 Chloroflexota bacterium | reverse complement strand
CAGCAGCACTCGTCAGGCTAAAGCCCGCCACCACCGAGGTCATTCCGTAACAGCGTTTCGCGCACCGCGCCAACGAGGTAAAGCGAGCCGGTGACGCACACACAATCGTCCGAGGTCGCCCATTCCCGCGCCGCTGCAACGGCTGCAATGGGATCGGGGACGGCGGCGGACGTACCGCGCGGCTGGAACGTCGCGAACAGCGCTGCCAGTTCGTCCGGCGGGATCGCCTGCCCCGGCCCGAAGTCGCCATACATCGCGAATGACGTGAGCACGATATGATCCACGACCGGAGCGAGGCGCGCCAGCATCGCTGCCACATCGTGCCGCCGCGTGAATGCCGCGACGATGACCAGCCGCCGGTACTCGAAGTATGCGGGCAGGGCGGCGAGTAGTGCGTCAAGTTTGTCCGGATTATGCGCGCCATCAAGCACAACGGTCGGTGAGGTAGAGACGACTTCGAGCCTGCCGGGGATGCGGATTGTAGGAAGCGTTCGGCTAACCACGTCATGGTGAATTGCGAGCCCGAATCGGTCGAGGGCATGGACGCCAGCGATAGCGAGAGCGGCGTTCGTCATTTGATGTTCGCCAAGCAAATTGAGGCGGAGAGTGGAGTCTTGCCAACGAGGTTGATCCTCTTGTACCGTCACAGCGAAGGATTCTTGCGATTGTACGCTATCACGGTGAATTGTTAGTTGGATTTCTTGTCCAAGCCGCCATAATGGTGCGTCAACTTCTGCGGCACGTTCCGCGACGATCTCCTGCACACTCGGCTGCGTGACGCCGGTGATGGCGATGCAGCCCGGCTTGATGATCGCCACTTTGTCTCGCGCGATCTCCTCCACCGTGTCGCCGAGGATTTCGGTGTGGTCCAACCCGACATTCGTCAGCACGGCAACGAGCGGTTGCACGACATTCGTGCCATCGTACGTGCCGCCGAGGCCGACTTCGATCACGGCGATCTCTACCGCAATGCGACGGAAGTGGAGGAAGGCAAGGGCGACGGTGAACTCATACCACGTCGGCTGCACGGCGCGGGCGGCGGGCGTGGCCTCCTCAATCAGCGCCAGCAAATCTTCGTCGCTAATCGGCGCGCCATTGACGACGATTCGTTCATTGACGCAGCGCAGGTGTGGCTTCGTGTGCAGCCCGGTGCGGTATCCGGCGGCAGTCAGCAGCGCGGCGGCAATCGTCGCCGTCGAGCCTTTCCCCGCTGTCCCGCCGACATGGAGGACGGGCAGGCCGATCTGCGGGTCGCCGAGCCGCGCAAGGAGTCGCCGCATTCGCCCCAAATCCGGCCGCTCCCTGACCGGCGACGCATGGGCCAGCGACCAGAGCCGCGCCTCTATCTCAGGCATTCCCGCATCGTTGTGCATCACCCACCTCCTCCGTTCTCCGTTCCCATTGTAACCGGAAGATTTGAGCCATGAAGGGGGAAACACCCTCATCGTTGAATGAATCGTCAGATCAGGCAGCGCCAGTGCAATGCAAGCCGACATCTCATGTTGGTATCGTTCTCTGCGTTATCACGGAGTATGGCCGGGGAGCCACACTCCCGTACTGCGGAAAGAAGGAGCGATCATTGTGAGAATGGCGTACGCGCCGGAAGAAACGTGGATCATGGCGCTTGGGGAGGCGCGTGCGATCACGACCGGCTTTCCCTCCGCCATCGCGGCAGAGGGATGGCAATGGGATGAAGCGCCTGACAGCGAGACGCTCTTCGCGTTATCGCTACCGCCCCGCATGGTGATCGTTCTGCCCATTCCGGCGGGCTGCTTCACGGCGACCGCCTACGCGACGATCCGTCAGGTGACGAGCGCGCTCGCCCTGCCCGTCGTCGTCTTCAGCCCGGAGTGTGCGCCCTCCGCGATCGAGATGGCCTTGCAGGCGGGCGCGGACGATTTCCTGCCGCTGCCGGTGACGATCGAGGAGATGATCGCGCGGCTGGCGGCGGTGATCCGCGTGCGCTTCGGCGTGCAGGACGAGGCGCATCACAGCGATTACCGACTCGACGAGGCGGCGCACCTCGTCTCGATTGTCGGCGCCGCGCCCATCCGCCTCTCCGTCAGCGAGTACCGGCTCTTCCGCATGCTCTTTGCCGCCCGCAACCGCCCCGTCGCGCGGGAACGACTGGCGACGATCCCCCTGCTGCACGCCGATCTGGATGGTCAGAACGCGCTGGACGCCATTGTGAGCAGGCTGCGACGTAAAGTCGGCGCGGAGCGAATCGTGACGATCCGGGGCATCGGCTACCAACTTGTGGACAACCGCCAGCCACCACCGAACGTCTCCTACCTGCACGAGCAACGAGCAACGAGTAAGGAGTAACGAGGGGCCGGGCTTCTCGTTGCTCGCTCGTCGCGACATGTCCTGCGAATCAGAGCGTCAGTGAGAAGCCATCAATGAAGGCGAGGAGGGCGAGCGCGCCCGCACCGAGGCTGCCGTACCAGACTGCCGGTCGCCGGAGTAGAGCGGCGATCGCGGCGAGACCGATCGCCACCTGAAAGAGGGTCACTGAGACGGCGAAGCGGTGGTGATGCTCGAGTTGGACCTGCGACTCGGTGGTGAGTGCTGCCGTCTCCACATCCCGCGCCGCCGCCTCTTTCATCAGTGCGTCCTGCTGCCCCTGTCGCATCGCCGCTGCATCGTTCGCTGTCTTGATCTCCGCCGGCGTCCCGCCGACATGGGCGAGCAGAACAACGAGATTCTGCTCCGTCTGCTTCTTGATGCTGTCCGCTTGGAACTCACTCCAGGCGTCGACGGCCTGAGTCTGTTTGAGAACCCCCTGGTTCGCCTTGAAGAGCGCCTCATTGGCATAATTGCCCGCCTCCAGCGCGGCGGCGGCGGCGAAGACGGCGAAGAGCGCGGTACTGATTGCGAGATAGTCGAGCCAACGCGGTCGCCCGCTCTCTGCACGCTCCTCCCCCGCTCCCTTTCGTCGCTCCTCCATATCTTCCTGCACCCGATCGGTCCCGACATCCATATCCTCAGCCATCTGTTATCCCCCATCTGGTTTGCGAAACCCGGCACACGAAACGGTACGTTCGGCGGCAGGGATGGACACGATGCGAGCGGCCAATTAGCCGCTCGGAGACTCTTTTCACGGAATCCCGTGATGCGCTGTGCGATCGCCCTACAGATGCATGCCGGGCAGATTTCCGCTCATTGCCGCTGCGGCAAGCCCCGCCCCCGCAAGCATCAATCCCTTATTTCCCAGCAGTCCCTGCAACACATTGGGCTGGTTCTGGTACTGCGCCGCTGTCGCTGCCAATGCGCCGGGGTTATTCTGCTGCGCGTGAGCCGCCAGTTTCGCCACGTCGTTCTCGTCCATTTGTTGCGGGTCCGTGTGATTAAGGCCGAGCATATTCGCTAACCCGCCGATGCCGCCCTGCGCCATCTGACCGCCCGCCATGCTTCCCGCCAGCGAGCCGGCGAGGCTGCCCAGACCGCCGCCCATCTGGCCGCCGACCATGTTGCCGACGAGACTACCGGCGAGTGAGCCGAGCAATCCCTTGCCCAGGCCACCCAAAGGGTTCGTGCCGCCGACGCCCGGCGTGATGTGGTTCTGGTACTCCTGCGGGTCCACCTGACTCAGTGCATTGGCGGTGTGCTGCTGGAAGGCGTCCTGCGGGACACCGCCCAGGAACTGGCCCATGTCTCGCTGGTCGTTCGGCTGCGCGGGATTCATGCTGCCGCCCGCCAGCCGCTGGAGGAAGTTCCCGCTCAGACCGCCCAAGAAACTCATTGGTGGTGTCCTTTCTTGTCAGTATTCCATGCCGTATCATTCCATGCCGTATCGCGACCATCGAGGAGACCATTGCAATGATGATGCCACTCACCACATATCTCGCGAAGCAATTTCAAATAGCATAGCCAGCAGACCATTCAATACAGACCCTCCTTAGAGCGTGTCAATACTGCAAACACAGTGAATACCGTCTTTTTGAGATGGCATCGTGCTTGCATAGCGCTCAATCATGTCGTCATTCACCATTGAATGGCAATGGACGCATTGGTGTGTAGTGAAAGGAATTGGCATGGGTGCATCAGCGATACGGAGGGCGATACTTGCGTGCTCCGTGACCGTACTTCTTGGATTATCCCTGGTGAGTGTCGCGGCGCAAACGCCGACCGCCGCGCCAACGACGGGCGGCACATTCACGGGCAAAATCTCGAAGACCAGCCCGCTGACGGTCAACTCGAATGGGCAAGATCGGCAGGTCAACACGACTGCCAGCACAACGGTCATCCGTGATGGCAAGGCAGCAACGGTCGGTGATCTTAAAGTCGGCGATCAGGTCAATGTGACCTCGAACCCCGACAACACCGTCGCGAAAATCGAGACAACGAGTATCGCGGCGAGCAGTAACACGGGTTTCTTGAAGTGGCTGATCCCGCTCTTGATCGTGTTGCTCATCATCGGGCTGATTCTGTGGCTGCTCAGTCGCCGCAAGAAGGACGCCTTCGTCCTTGAGCGCGACCGGACAAACACCCCCCGGACGTAACGACATCAGGTAGCAATTGGCAGTCATTGAGTGTGGATGACGCACGATGAACAGGAGACAGGTGCATGGCTGAGATGGAAATCGACCGAAACGAGATGGTAACGTCTGCCGACGGCATGGAGATTGGGCGCGTCACGCATGTGATTGTGGACGGGCCGAACCGCGAGGTCACGGACCTTGTGATCGAGCAGAATGGCGCGGAGCGGTTGATCCCGATCACCGAAGTCGAGCGCGGCGGGCGGGGCGAATTGATGCTCCGCGCGACGCCGACAGAAACGGGCGGCATGCCCTTCACGCGCGATGCCTACCACGCGGTTGACGAGGACGAGATTGTGTCCGCGCCGACCGGGAACAGGGGCGGCGGTACGACGATCGAATCGGCCTCCACCGATTCGGTGGTAATCAATGACGCGCGTACCGCCCGCGAAATGCCCGCCGGGACCCGGCAGCAAACGGAGCGGAGCGGAGAGAATGTCACCGTTCCCGTGGTCTCGGAGAATCTGACGGCAGGAGTGCGCGAGACTGAGGCGGGCAAGTTCCGACTCAGCAAGCGCGTCGTCGAGGAGCAGAAGACGATTGACGTGCCGGTGGAGCATGAGGAAGTTCGCGTCACGGAGACTGCCGTCAATCGCCGCCCGGCGACGCAGGAAGAACTCGGCATGATGAACCGCGACATCGAAGTGCCGCTGCGCGATCAGGAAGTCGTCACGTCCAAAGAAGCGCGGGTGACGGGCGAAGTGGATGTGCGCAAGGAGATGGTCACGGATACTGAGCGCGTCTCGGATACGGTGCGCCGTGAAGAGGTACATGTCGAAGACTCCAGCAATCCACACGTCCATGTCGAAAATGAAGGCAAGCGACCGCGATAAAACGTCCTATCGGGTGCATCCGCATCACGCGGATGCACCCGAAGAGACGCCGTTAAGGAGATGATCGTGAGCGGGACGAGCGGCAACCGTATGGGTGGACGAAAAGGCGGTGCGGCGACGCGCCAACCGGCGCCCCGCGCCGGGATGTCGGTGCGATCGAACACATCCTGGACGGGGAGAGTAACGAATGTCATCGCCGCAACTGCCGCTGAGGAAGGCGCGCTCCGCGTCGCATGGGACGGTGACGGGGAGACGGTCGTACCGCTCTCCACCTGCACGATCACGGACGAGCGAATAATGGTTCAGTTCGCGTCGGACGCGGAGAGCGGGAATGGCGCGCGGCCCGGTGCAATGGTGATGGACCGCAACAGCGTCACGGTACCGATCATCGAAGAAGAGATCATTACCGAGACAATCTGGCGTGAATCTGGCTCGGTAATGATCCGGCTGCGCGCGGAGGATCTGCCACGAACATTCACCGAGCAGACCGAGCACGAAGAACTGATGGTCGAGCAGGTGGACATTGGCCGGGTGTTGGCAGACGGTGAGGTCGTCGAACCGCGCCAAGAGGGCGACCGTCACATCATCCCGATCGTGATCGAGGAGGCGGTGATCGTCAAGCGGCGGGTGCTTGCCCACGAGATGCACATCACCAAGCGGACCGTCTCGGCGACCCAGACGATGGAGACGACGGTGCGCCGGATGTATCCGGAGATCGAGAGCGGCGCACTCGCCGATCGGACCCATATCGCGGCGAATATCGCGCAGTAGGAAGGAGCGGGGAAGACGACAGGCGGAATCATGGCAAAGATGTCGAACACGCATATGATGATAAGGAGCAAGTAATGAGCATGCGGAACACGATGGGCGAAGTGATGCAGGGCGCTGAGGTCTTCGACGCGAACGACGAGAAGGTCGGCAAGGTCGTTGAGGTGGGACGAAACTCCTTCAAAGTCGAGAAGGGCTTTATCTTCCACAAGGATATGCACCTGCCGATGAGCGCGGTCGCGCGGACGCACGACAACCACGTTCATCTCAATGTCGCGAAGGACCGCGTGATGACGATGGGCGCGGAGCAATTGCCCGCCGAAGGACATGCCTGGTACGGCACAGACGCGATGTCCACCAATCGTACGACGGAGCGCGGGAAGACCGGGCGCGCGGGCGAGACGGAGAGCGTCCCGATCATCGAGGAAGAACTCAAGGCCGGCGTCCGTGAGAAACAAGGCGGCATGGCCCGCGTCACGAAGAGCGTGGTCGAGGAGCAGCAATCCATTGACGTGCCGGTGCAGCACGAGGAAGTCTACGTTACCGAGCGTGCGGTCAACCGTGCTGCCACGCCGGAAGAGATGAAGATGATGGATCGCGACATTGAAATTCCGCTCAAGCAGCAGGAAGTCGTCACACAGAAGCAGGCGGTCGTCACCGGCGAGGTGAACATCCGCAAGGAGACGGTCCGAGACACCGAGCGCGTCACGGACACCGTGCGCCGCGAAGAGGTCAATGTCGAGGATGCGGGCAGCGATCGGGTGCATGTCGAGGGCGAGCGGGGCGCGCGTGGGCAGGCGGACACGGGCGGCGGGGAAACCGTCACCGAAAAGCGGCAGTACGACGCGCACGGCAACCTTGTCTCCGACACGGAGCGCGTAGACAAGAGGCGGTAACGCGCAGTCGTCGCGCGGTTCATCAGAATACTGATGACGGGGCAGTTTCGGCTGCCCCGTCTTTTTTGTTTCGCATGCGGCGTGCGAGAAAGTAGTGCGTAACGAGCGGGAGTACGCTTTCTCATTCCTCGCTACTTCGTGAAGACTGGCGCGGCGAAGCGGGCAAGCAAGGTGGCGGAGGCGTTCTCGACATCCGCGTGCAGCGAGTGGCCGCGCGCGTCCATTGTGACGATGGCGGGGAAGTCATGGACGTGCAGATGCCACATCGCTTCGGGAATGCCGAACTCCAGCAAATGCACATCGAGCACTTCATCAATGCAGCGGGCGTAATACTGCGCCGCGCCGCCGATCGCGTTCAAGTAGACCGCGCCGTGCTCCTGCAAGGCGGCGAGCGTCTTTGGCCCCATGCCACCTTTGCCGATCACCGCGCGCACGCCATAACGCCCGATAATGTCCGCCTGATACGGTTCCTCGCGGATACTCGTCGTCGGCCCTGCCGCCATGATTTTGTATCTGCCGTTCTTCATCACGACCGGCCCGCAGTGGTAGAGAATGGAGCCATTGAGGTCCACCGGCGGCGCATGTTTCATCAGGTGGGCATGGACGGCGTCGCGCCCCGTGTACATCTCGCCGGAGATCAGGACGAGATCGCCGACCTGCAAGTCTCGCACCTGCTCCGCCGTGACCGGCGCGCGGAGCCTCTTCTCCTTGCCCGTCAGCACAAAGCCGGACGAGGATTGAGTAGGCTCCGCTGCCGACTGCCGACTGCCGACTGCCGACTCATCCTTGTAGAGCCAGCGCGTGATCGCGCCCGATTCCGCGTCCAGGACGACGCCGAGACGGCGGAAGGCCCAGCAACTGTAGGCGACCGAGACGAAGAAACTCGCCGGGTGCCGGTTGATTGCCCCGATCTTGCAGCCGACAAGCGTCACGTCGCCGCCGAAGCCCATCGTGCCGATGCTCAGTGTCTGCGCGGTTTGCATGATGTACGCTTCGAGGGCGGCGAGTTGCGGGTGCGGGTTCGTGTCGTCGAGCACGCGGAAGAGTTGCTCCTTCGCATGCAGATAACTGGCGGCGCGATCGCCACCGATGCAGACGCCAATCGTCCCGGCGCTGCATCCCTGCCCCTGCGCCTGCCAGACGGCGTGCAGGAGACACTTGCGCACGCCATCGAGATCGCGGCCCGCCCGGCCGAGGTGCGGCAACTCCATCGGTAGCGAGTACTGGATATTCTTGTTCTCGCAGCCCGCGCCTTTGAGGAGCAATTTCACTTCGATCTCGTCCCGCTCCCACTGCTCGAAGTGGATTGTCGGGCTACCGGGGCCGAGATTGTCGCCGCTGTTTGTGCCGGTCAGCGAATCCACCGAGTTCTCGCGCAGTTTGCCGCGCCGCGTCGCCTCGGCAATCGCCTCTTTGATCTGGCGCTTCAGGATGATCTGATTCGTCCCGACCGGGGTGCGTACCTCGAAGGTCAGCCAGCCCGTGTCCTGACAGAGCGGCCCGACCGTCTCGCAGGCCATGTCAATATTGGTGGTAATCAC
>JALYUS010000272.1 GCA_030853625.1 Chloroflexota bacterium | reverse complement strand
GTCGTCGTGACGTTCGTGAAGTGGTTCCGCTCCATCGTTGGTTGCGGGACGCCGGTCGGGACGACGATGCCATGTTGCGCGTTCGCCAGCGTGTTTCCCGCGATCGTGTAATTCGTCACCGGCCCGGATGACCGAATCAGGCTCGTGTCCTGCTGGAGCGCCTTCGGCCCCATGCTCACCTGGTTTCCCCGGATGGCGATGGCATCCAGCGTCGGCGCGCACGACCCGCTCACATCAATACCGATGTAGAAGGCGCCGACGCCGCTGATTGTGTTGTCGCTGATCGTTACATGCGAGGCGTAGGCCGAGATAGCCGAGAACATATCTTGCGGCAGCCCGGCGGGATTCGTCTTCAAGGGGTTGTTACCGTCGAAAGGATTGACGATCCGATTGTTCGTCACCGTGACGCCCGGCACCTGGATCTTGATGGCGCGCTTGGCGCAACCGTCGAAGGTATTGCCCTCAATCGTCAGACTGGCGAGGGAGGCATCCTTGGAGTCCTGGATGACGATGCAGTCGCCGTCGTCCTTCGGCCCGACGCCGGAGAAATGGCTGCCCCGAATCGAGATCTCCTTGCTCGTCGTTGATTGGCTGTACGCGGAGATCCAGATGCCACGCGCGACGTACGATGGATTCCCGCCGGTGACGGCATTGCTGTAGACCGCGTTGACATTGGCGACGGTAACGGAGTCAATCGCGATCCGGGTGCTGTCGCCGTCAATCCGAATGGCGGCCGGGGTTTGCGGCGCGTCGGCGGCCGTCGGCTGCGTGAAGTTCTGGAGGGTATCGTGGGCGAGTAGAACATTCTCCGAGCCAGCAACAATCGTCACGCCACGGACGACGTGGTTCTCACCGTCAATCGTCATACCCGTCATGCCGACGTCGGTTCCCTGCATCGCGATCAGATCGAAGCCCGTGCCGAACGGCTTGATCGTCGCCCGCTCGCCCAGCATCGCCGTCTTGCTCGGGATGGTCAGTGCGCCGGGCTGGACGCGATACGTGCCGGGCGGGACGACGAGAATGCCGCCCTCACTGAGGCTGGCGAGGGCCTGCGTGAAGGCTGCGGTGTCGTCCGTCGTGCCGTCCCCGGTCGCCCCGAATGCCCGCACGTCGGCGCGTCGCTCGCCACCTTCGCCATTCGGCGTGGCGGCTGCCAATTCGCTCGACCAGTACGAACCGGTTGGGAGAGTGTCCCAAGGATTCGGCAAATTATCCGGCGTGACGTAGATCCAGCCCGCGCGCCGCTCCTTACTGAGCAGGACGATTGCCCGCATCTGTTGTGCGGTCGGGACATTGTAGACGAGATGCCAGAACCGACCGGGGGCATAATTGGCGACCCAACTCGGCGCGCTGTAGCCGCTCTGGTAGGCGCTTGCATCGCCCTCGAAGGTGACGATCACATCGGCCACCGCCATATAGCACTCGTTCGTCTGCGTGCCGGGGTTGAGCGCCGTGCGCACCGCGCGGTGGGACGACGTGCGCTGCCGGGCATAGGCCGTCAATGCAGCGTAGTAGCTCTGGCGCGCGCAGTCCGTGCTCGCTTCGTCGAAGAAGATGCCGTCTACATGATACCAGTTGGCGTAGGCGTCAATCTCCGCCTTGATGTCGGTGTCGGCGCGCGCACCGTAGCTGGTGTGAACGTAACCGAGGATAGTCAACCCGGTCGCCTGACTGCGCTGCACTTGGGCAACATAGGCGGGATTGCTGACGGCGCCGGGGCCACTATTCGGATTGATGATGGCGACCTGGACAATGTGATGGGCCTGGGCCATCTGATCCCAGAGTGGGCCGGGGTAGAAGTATGACGGGATGGCGAGATGCTGGCCCTCCGCCTCCTGTGCGGCGACGGAACCCGATGCACCAAGAACCGACGACAACACGATGAGCAGAACAACGGCGAGAGATAGCTTCTTCCCCATGGACCTTCCCCCTTCAAACGCGCAATCCATCATCCGCGACCGAATGAATGGATTTCCGTTGCTGATCTGTGCGATAGAACGACGATACACCGAGACCCCTCGCGGCACAGTACTATTGGCACATGTCGCGAATACCGATGCAAGCCGATCCACACTCTAAGCGAAATATATTTGCAGTAATCGTCACGCATAGCCATGCGCCACGACAACCACCGTTATTTCAGGTCCGCGCCACGACACCGCTGAGCATCGTTTCTTGCACG
>JALYUS010000244.1 GCA_030853625.1 Chloroflexota bacterium | reverse complement strand
TACTGCCACTGGCCGACGAAGCGGCTGGCGCCGTCGTGGCAGCGCTACTGGCGGTCGTCGGGGCAGCGCCGCTGGCGGTCGTTGGGGCAGTAGTGCCGCTGGCCGCCGCTTTCGGTGTAGCGGTTGCATTACTGCCACCGCACGCGGCGAGGATTGCCGCTACCACTGTTGCCGTCGCACCGCCAAGGAAGGCGCGGCGCGACAATCCGATCCGTTTGACTCGAAGATCATGCTCGTCCATCTCTCTTCCCTCCTACATATCATCCGCTGCCAAACCCGTCGGCCACCCGCCGTCGGCGCCGCACCAGCAAAGATGCGGAACGATACCGCATTGACCACGGTATGAAAACGTTCATCCTTCGTCGCAGACGCGCTGATGCCGGTCCGCTCACCGTCATCCGCGTATAGTCTGCCGTACCTCCTCTCTCCGCTCCCGATTCACGAATCTGCTGTGATCGGTCGTCAGGCCCCGCGATGCATGGCTCGATCGCGCGCTCCGCTCACTTGACCGAACCGGCCGTGATGCCAGCGATGAAGTCATCGAGGAAGAAGTTATAGAGAATCGCCACCGGCAATCCGGCGATGATCCCGCCTGCCATCAACTCACCCCAGTAGAAGACATCTCCACGAATCAGGTCCGTCACGACGCCGAGCGTCACCGGCTTGCTTTCCTTCCCGTGGATAAAGACGAGCGCGTAAATGAATTCCTGAAGCGCCAGCGTGAAGGCGAACATCATGACCGAGAAAATGCCCGCGCGACTGAGCGGGAGGACGACGCGCCGGATTGCATTAATGCGGTTGCATCCATCAATTAACGCGGCCTCCTCGATGTCAAACGGAATCGTCTTGAAGAAGCCCATCATCAGCCACGTACAGAAGGGAATCGTAAAGGTTGGGTAGATGACGATCAGCGCCCAGATGTTGTCAATCAGGTTCAACCGCGAGACGACCTGGGAGAGCGGGATGAACAAGAGCGAGGGAGGCACAAGATAGGTGAGAAAGATGCCGATCGAGAGTGGGCCTGAACCCGGCAGATTGAGGCGAGCGAGCGCATAACCGGCCGGAACCGCCGCGAGCACCGTGATAACGACCGTACCGAGGGCGATCAAATAGGAGTTGAGCAGCCAGCGGCGGAATTCGGTCTTCTGGAAGAGATATTGCACATGCGCGAACGTCGGCTTGTCCGTAAACCAGAGCGGGAAGTGCGTGAGGTTGTATAGATCATCGTTCGCCTTGAACGTCGTGATGATCATGTAATAGATCGGGAAAATCGCGATCACGATGAAGACGAATATCCCAAGCAGGAGGAAAATGCGTCGGATAACCGCACCGGCCGATACCGGGGCGATTCGTTCCGCCGTATCCTGTTTCGGCGAGAGGGACGCGATCGCTTTATTGACAGCCACGGCTAGATCTCCCTCTTACGCAACTGGATCAGAAAGACAATCGAGAAGAGGAACAAGACTGGAAAGAGGAAGAGTGTCACTGCGGCACCCCTGCCGAGTTGCCCGCCCGCGATGCCAACTTTGAATGCGTACGTCGCGAGTACCTCCGTGGCATTGCCCGGCCCGCCCTGCGTGAGGAGATAGACGATCGTCAGGTCGGTGAAGTTGAAGACGAGATTGAAGAGCACGCCAATGAAGAGAATCGGCGCGATCATCGGCACAATGATCTTCCGGTAACGTGTGACCCAGTTCGCTCCGTCAATCTTCGCCGCATCAATGATGTCCTGCGGAATCGAGGTGAGGCCGGCGAGCAGGATGACCGCTGAGAAGGGAAAATTGCGCCAGACGTTGACCATGATGATGGAGACCATTGCCGACTTTGGCTGGCCGATCCACTGAATGCCGTACTGCGCGGTGATGATGTGCGTGTGCTTGCCGAGCCAATTGAGGACGCTGTACTGCGGCTGGTACATCCATTTCCACGCCTGAATCGTCAGCGCGATGGGGATCGTCCACGGCAGCAGGACGAGATACCGGACGATCTTCTTCCCTCGGAACTTCGCGAGCAAAATGAATGCCAGGGTCGTCCCAAGGATTGAGTTGATGATTGCGGTCGAGAACGAATAGATGAATGTATTCTTCAAGGCCGCGCGGAATGTCTGATCCTTGAGTAGCCCGGTGAAGTTCTCCAGCCCGATGAAGCCGCGCACGCCGTTCAGGTGGCTGACCGTCGCGTCGGTGAGGCTGAACTTGAGCGCCAGCAGGAATGGTACCGCGACGAGGCCGATGATATAGATCATCGCGGGAGCGAGCAGAAGATATCCGAGAACCCGCGAGCGAAAAACCACGCCATGAGTACTTACACGGCTGCGCTTCCGAGCGCCTACAGCAATTGCCACTCAATCACTCCATCTCCACTTCGATTGTGATCGCCCCGTCAATGCTTGATTTGGATTCGCCGCAGTATAGCGTACGTCCCATCTGTTGTCTACTAACCACACGAATGGATTGATGGGCGCAACCAATTCCACGAGCGACGATCCGCCAGGACATCCGCGCAGCTGCGTTTTGCCCTTGTTGCGATCTGGCGGTGATGATAGACTGGGAATGTCCCGCTCGCACCGACCCACACCGGCCGAGCGGAGCCAACAGCAGATAACCGGAGCGGACGACAATGGAAATACTTCTCTCGACGGGTAGTCTCACACCGCGCGGTATCGGCGACGCCGCACGTATCGCCCAACAGGCGGGGGCGGACGGCATCGAACTGATGCTTACACGTCGGCTTCTCGCCGCAGGGCCGGCGGTCGTCTCGGGTGCGGTGACGACGCACGACATGCCAATTCTTTCTATCCATCCGCCTATCCGCTTCATCAATGCACGCCAACATGTCCATACGGATATGCTTGCCGCTGCCGCGTTCGCACGCGAGATACCCGGTTGTCGCACACTCGTCATGCACGCGGTTGGCGGGCCGGGGCTTCATACGGAACATGGCCGCGCCTTCTTCCAAACAATCGGCGAGGTCACTGAACTCCTGAAGAAGAGCGGTGTGCGACTCGCGATCGAGAATCGCGGCACGGTGCAGCCGCGTCCCCGACCGGATTTCCTCGACCGCCTGCAAAATCTCTATCGCGTCTGCGAGGAATGGGACCTCGATATCACGTTCGATACGTCGCACGCGGCGTCGTTCGGACTGAACATTGTCGCCGCGCTCGATGTCGTTTATCCACGCGTGGCGAATATTCACCTGAGCGACCGGCGCGACGAGCCGTCTGCCATTGCATCGGGGATTTTGAATTCGCTTACCCGCGAGCATCAACTTCCGGGCGCGGGCGCGCTGCCACTGGGGATGTTCCTGCAACGATTGAAAACCAGAGAATACCGCCATGCCGTGACGCTCGAACTCTCCCCGGTCGCCCTCGCCGCATGGCGCAACCAATCCGCCCTCGACCGCACAAGCGCCGCCGTGTCATTCGTGCGCGAGCAGATCTCCGCGACACGATCCATCCCCAATGCCGCGCCGCGCGCACGGCGGACGCACGCGCCGATGGAGAACGACCTCTAATCTGTCGGTGGCGGCGGGCTTCAGCCTGCCGAACATCGTTGTGGCAGGCTGAAGCCCGCCGCCGCCGACAAACATGTTAGATGGTGGTATCGCAGAATTGCATCAGCCAAACAAAAAAAGCGCCGCCCCGGAATCGGAGCGGCGTTTCAGCGCAATGATTAGCGCTTGGTGTATTGAGGCGCCTTGCGGGCCCGCTTGAGGCCGACTTTCTTGCGCTCCTTGACCCGCGCGTCGCGCGTGAGGAGGCCCGCCTTCTTCAAGGCCGCACGCATTTCGGGATCAAAGCGGCAGAGCGCACGGGCGATGCCGTGCCGGATCGCGCCGGCCTGCCCGCTCACGCCACCACCGACGACTTTGACGCTCACGGTGAAGCGGTCGCCCGTATTCGTGATGCGAAGCGGGGTGTTGATCGTGATCTGATGCAGTTCACGGCCACCGAAGTAATCGCGCACATCTTTCCCGTTCACAACGACCTCGCCGGTGCCCGGATAGAGACGCACGCGCGCGATGGCGGTCTTGCGTCGGCCAACGGCGTTGTGATACTGGCCCGTCAATTGCTGCGCTGTCGTTACCACTGGTTTCCCTCTCCTAAGCGCTATGCGCTCGCCCCGCTCGCCGCCGCCAGCCGTGGCTGGGCACGCGCGACGTTCTCCTTGATCGTCAACGGTTCCGGCTTCTGCGCCTCGTGCGGATGCGCCGCGCCCGTGTAGACCTTCAACTTCAGGTACTGCTGCTTGCCGAGCCGGTTATGCGGCAGCATCCCTTTCACCGCCGACTCGATAATCCGGCCGGGAAACTTCTTCATCACTTCCGCATACGTCGGTTGCTTGAAGCCGCCCGGATAGTTCGAGTGCCGGTAGTAGATCTTTTGCGTCGTCTTCTTGCCCGTCACCACGATCTTCTCCGCGTTGATCACGACGACATAGTCGCCCATGTCCATGTGCTCGGCGAAGACCGGCTTGTGCTTGCCGCGCAGTACCCGCGCGACTTCTGTCGCCAGGCGGCCCAGCGTATGACCGCTCGCATCCACCACGAACCAGTCGTGATGAATCTCCGCCGCCTTCGGCGAATAGGTTGTCGTCGTCAATGTCGGCATCTGCTCACTACTCCCGCGTTGTCGGCGTCCGTCCCGCCGCGTCGTGCTCGCCATCATCTCGACTGTACCGTACCTGCCAGAGGATGAGGCCGTGAGGCGGCGCGGTCGGCGCGGCCCGCCTGCGATCTCGTCCCCTGAGCAGCGTCTCCAGCCAATCCACCGGTGCGTCGCCCATCCCGATCACGACGAGCGATCCCACCAGATTCCGCACCATATGCGGCAGAAAACCATTTCCCTCGATTGTGAACACCAGAGCGAGGCCCGCAATCGCCTCCAGGCGTCGCTCTGTTGTCCACTCTGCCACCCGCATCGTCCGTATCGTCTCAGTCGTACGCTCCGGGAGACCTTTCCCGTCCCCCGCGAAGGCCGCGACATCGTGTGTGCCGATCAACGTCCGCGCCGCCACGTTCATCGCCGTGGCATCAAGCGGACTGCGCCGGTGCCACATCGTCCCGCGTCCGAGCGGCGGTTGAACCTCGCCGTTCCAGACAGAGTACCGATACTGCCGCCATGTCGCGTCGTAGCGGGCATGGAACCCATCCGGCACGACCGCGAGATTCGTCACGCGCACATCGGGCGACAGCATCCCGTTCAAACCCTGCCGCCACGTTTCCGGCTGGCGCTCGCGATGCACATCGGCGTGCGCCACTTGCCCGACCGCGTGAACCCCGGTATCCGTCCGACTGGCGAGGACGGCCCGGACCCGCTGACTATCGAGCGCCATCAGCGCGCGCTCGACATCGCCCTGCACCGTCCGTTGCCCCGGCTGGATCTGCGATCCTACGAACGCCGCGCCATCATAGGCAAGCGTCAGCCGGAGCCGGTACACGATGCCCTACTCCATCAACCGCAAGACGACCATCGGCGCGCCGTCACCCTGGCGCTGGCCGAGGTGGAACAACTGCGTGTAGCCGCCTGGCTGCCCCTCGAATCGCGGCCCGATCTCCTCGAACAGCTTCAGCGTCGCGAGCGGGTTGGCGAGTTTCGCCATCACGAGGCGGCGATGCGCCTCCGTGTCCTCCCGCGCAATCGTGATGATCTTCTCGACCTGCGGCTGGACATTCTTGCCCTTCGCCTCGGTCGTGATGATGCGCTCATTGAGGACGAGACTGTTCATCAATCCGCGCATCAGCGCCTTGCGCTGGCCCGTATTGCGCCCAAATTGGCGTCCTGCCTTCCGATGCCGCACGATAATCCTCCCTGTACTCGTATGCGCGATCCCCGTGTGCGCGGGGAAATCGTGATCTTATTCCCCCGCCGCACCGGTGTCGGCTGCGCCATCATCAGCGCCCATTTCGAAGTCATCCGGGATCAGTTTGCGGTTCGCGCCGAGGAACCCATGCACCTGCAACTTCTCCTGCAACTCCGACAACGACTTCGGCCCGAAGTTCCGAATGCCCATCAGGTCTTCCGGGTTCATCTTCAGCACCTGGCCAACGCGATCAATCTTCTGGCTGCGGAGCGAATTCAACACGCGCGACGAGAGGCCGAGTTCGGAAAGCAA
>JALYUS010000199.1 GCA_030853625.1 Chloroflexota bacterium | reverse complement strand
CATCTGGCGCCGGGCGGCCCGTCGGCGGTGCTCACCGATGCGAAGTTGCCGCCGGAGCAGTTGGCGCAGCAGCGCGCGAACCTCGGCCTCGATAAACCGGTCTACGTGCAGTATTTCAAATGGGCGGGGGGCCTCCTGCACGGCGACTTCGGCTTCTCGTACACGGATCAGCGCACCGTCCTCAGCGAGATCGGTCAGCGGTTGCCGAACACGCTTATCCTGGCGGGCACTGCCTTCGTCCTCGCACTTATCGTGTCCATCCCCGTCGGCATCTATACCGCGCAGCGGGCGCGTTCGATGCCGGATCATGTCGTCAGCGGACTCAGTTTTCTCGGCCTCTCCACGCCCGTCTTCTGGTTCGGTATCGTCCTGATTATCATCTTTTCCGTCCGGTTGCACTGGTTGCCGGCCTCCGGGATGCGGACGATCAATGCGCCGAACTCATTCTCGGACCTGCTCAAGCATCTCATCATGCCCGCGATTGTTCTGGCGATGCCGACGATGGCCCAATTTAGCCGCTTCGTGCGGGCGAGCGTGCTGGAGACGCTCAATCAGGATTACGTGCGGACGGCCCGCGCGAAGGGCCTCGCGGCCTCCGTTGTGACCTATCGTCATGTCCTCAAGAATGCGCTGATGCCGGTGATTACGATCATCGGCTTAACCCTCCCGGTCGTCGTGACGGGTGCGGCGATCACCGAGAGCGTCTTCGGCTGGCCGGGGATGGGGCGGCTTGCCGTGGATGCGGCGTTTACCCGCGACTACCCGGTCATCATGGGCGTCACCGTCCTTGTTGCCGCTGCGGTGATCCTCATCAATCTGCTCACGGATCTCGTGTATATGGCGATTGATCCACGGGTGAGGCTGCGATGACGACCCCCGCGAACATGACCGCGCGCTCTGTCGCAGCGCCAACGGCGATCACTCATCGGAATACCCGGCGCTATTTCATGCGGCGTCTGCTGCATTACCGCCCGGGGTTCATCTCACTGCTGGTCCTTATCCTCCTCTATCTGCTCGCGTTCGTGGGGCCGCTTCTCTATCGGACATCGCCGAACGAAATTGACTTGCTGAACCTTCTCGGCCATCCGTCCGCTCAACATCTGCTCGGCACGGATGACAACGGTCGCGATATTCTCGCGCGTCTGCTCTATGGCGGGCGTGTTTCACTGATCGTCGGTCTGATCGCGGTCGTCATCGCGGATACGGTCGGTGTCGTCTTTGGGGCATTCGCGGGGTATTTCGGCAAGGCGACCGATTCGATCCTGATGCGGATCACGGACGCGCTGCTGGCGATCCCAAGTTTCTTCCTGCTCCTTGTCGTGCTCTCGCTCTTCGGGCCGAGCCTCGCGAAACTGGAGATCGCCATCGGCCTGACCAGTTGGATGGCGATTGCCCGGCTCGTGCGCGGCGAGTTCCTACGCTACAAGGAGGCGGAGTTCGTGCAGGCGGCGAAAGCAATGGGCGCGTCCGATCTGCGCGTCATTTTCCGCCATATCATGCCGCAGGCGGCGTCGTCGGTCATCGTCGCCAGTAGCGTGCTGGTGGGTGGCGTGATTATCGCGGAATCTGCCTTGAGTTACCTGGGGCTTGGCGTGCAGCCGCCGCAGGCGAGTTGGGGGAATATGCTGACCGGGGCGCAAAATTTCGTCTTCACGGAACCGGCGCTTGCCATCTATCCCGGCCTGCTGATCGTTATCACGGTCGCTGCCTTCAATTACTTCGGTGAAGGGCTGCGCACTGCTTTCAACGTGGCGGAGTGATGGTAGGCGGCGCGGCGAACGACGAACGATTCTCGATGGCAGAAGGGGGAGCGCGATGAGCAGAACCGATACGCGCGAGCGTGCATTGGCGGACGCGGTCTCGCTGGATACGCTCGCGCGCGACAATGCGGAGATCGCCAGGGGCGTGCGTCTTTCCGGTAGCGCAGCCGAGGCGGTGGCCTTCGCATATATCGCTGACCAGTGTCGCTCCTACGGGATGGACGTGCGCGAATACAGTGTGGATGCCTATGTCAGTCTGCCCGGCGCCGCGACATTGCGCGTCGTCTCCCCCGAGGCGCGCGACCTCGCCTGCATCACCCACTCCTTTTCCGCCGCGACGGGGCCAGAGGGCATAGCCGGGTCTCTGATTTATGTCGGTAAAGGAACAGCAGCAGCGGATTACGCGGGCAAGGATGTGCGTGGTGCGATCGTCATGACGGATGGGTTGGCCGGCTCCGCCTCCGCATTCGCGGCGGATCGGGCGGGTGCGGCGGGGATGATCTGCGTCAATCCTGAGGGGCTGCACGAGATGATTATCTCCCCCGTCTGGGGTACGCCCACGCCCGAAACCGCCCCTTCCCTCCCCCACCTCGTCGCCGTCTCGGTGCGACGCGAGGACGGCGATGCCCTCATGGCGCTCCTGACACGCGGTGCAGTGACGGTGCGCCTGCAGACCGAGGTCGAAACCGACTGGCGACCGATCCCGACCCTGACCGCCGAGCTGCCCGGCACGGAGGATCGTTTCGTCCTCCTCAGCGGTCATGTGGACTCGTGGCACTACGGCGCGATGGACAACGCGAGCGCGAACGCGACGATGCTGGAGATCGGGCGCATCCTGAGCGCGCACAGGAGCGAACTGCGACGCGGGGTGCGGCTCGCCTTCTGGTCGGGGCACTCGCACGCGCGGTACGGGGCGTCGGCATGGTACGCGGATCACTTCTTCGCCGATCTGTACGAGCACTGTGTCTGCCACGTCAACGCGGAATCCACCGGCGGCATAGGGGCGACGAATCTCGCGGGCGCGGGCTGCATGGCGGAGACCTGGCAGTTCGCGGCGGGGCCGATCCGCGAGGTGACGGGGCAGGAACTGACCTATCGCCGCTTGCCGCGCAACGGCGACCAGTCGTTCGAGGGTGTCGGTATTCCCTCCGCGCTCGCCGGCCTCTCATCGCAGCCCGAAGG
>JALYUS010000188.1 GCA_030853625.1 Chloroflexota bacterium | reverse complement strand
CGGATTCATGGGGGGTCTGGTTCGCGAGCGACCCGAAGCAAACACCGTGGCAACGCTACCTCGATGAGGTCGCCGCAGCGGGATACGAATGGACCGAACTTGGGCCGTACGGCTACCTGCCGACCGATGTGCCGACGCTGCGCACCGAACTGGCGAAGCGGAACCTCACGACGACGGGCATGGCGGTGATGGTCAACTTGGAAGACCCGGCGGCGCGGCCCGAACTGGAGCGGCAGGCACGCGGCGCAGGTGAACTCGTCGCCGCCCTCGGCGGGAAGTTCCTCGTGCTGATTGATGACACCTATTCCGATCTCTTCACCGGTCACGCGACCGCGCCGAAGCGGCTCGATGACGACGCGTGGCAGCGGCTAATCCAAATAACGCATCGCGTGGCGGACATCGCGCGCGATCACTTCGGCCTGCAACTCGTCTTCCACCCGCACGCCGAGACGCACGTCGAGTACGAGAATCAGATCGAGCGCCTGCTCGCCGATACCGACCCGGAGCGCGTCTTCCTCTGTTTCGATACCGGCCACCACGCCTATCGGGGCGGCGATCCCATCGCCTTTATGAAGAAGCATCACGAACGCATCCCGTATCTGCACCTGAAGAGCGTCCGCCCGGAGATGATCGCAAAGGTGGAAAAGGAGAATATCCCCTTCGCCATCGCTGTCGGCAACGACATGTTCTGCGAGCCGTCCGAGGGCGCGGTGGACTTCCTCGCCTTCCGCGACCTGCTGCGCGACATCAACTACACCGGCTACGCGATGGTCGAGCAGGATATGTACCCCGCCCCCTTCGACAAACCCCTCCCCATCGCCACACGCACCCGCGCCTACCTCCGCGACATCGGCATCGGGTAAATCGCGGCAGAATAGCGAGACAGGAAAGGGGGATTGACGCGGGTGTATCATGTACAGGATGCGGGCAGGACAATCCGGTTGTGGTATTTTCTGTACAGCAATCCGCCCACGCCCGATCAGTTTCGCTCTCTCGCCGCACAGGGCGCGACATATGACAATCCGGTCGCGGCATATCGGTCACAAGGCATCTCGACATGGGCAACGGAGGCTATTGCGCGGGCAAAAGGAACGCGACCTCGCGTGAATCAAGGACGGTGGCAGTTTCTCGCAGCGCTCGATCTGGTGACGGATGGGATTGCGATTCGAATCGAACGTACCGGCAAACAAGCCGGACATTTCACCATCTTTGCCGATCCACGAACGGTGTATGAGAGTGTTGTGCAGGTACTGCCACTGTGAGGGATGAAAATGGAGCCAATTTACGAAATCTGGGATAGCGATGCCGCGTATCCCATCATCGAATACGACGATCTGCCCGAAGCGCTCGCGTTCATTGCGACGACCGTGGAACAGCGCGGCGACGCGGCGGTCGCGTCATGGTCTCTTCTCCGTGCCTTGGCGAACGGCGACGAAACGGAGACAATTGCGGTCGGTGCAGACCTCGCCCGCCTTGCTCGTGTGGGAACACATGCCGTATCTTCATAACGATCTGCCCCCTATCTCTGCTAATGTCGGAATCGAGTGAATATGCAACCTAACTATATGAAGGCTCCATTGAAACCACCGCCATCCTACTCTGCGCTATCAGAGATGACACGAAAGCAGATAATCGAAATGTATGACGTGGTTGTAGGACAGTCCTACACGGACCTTGGTCCAACCACAGCGAGCTTGGCCGCGAAACAGATAACGGACGCGAATTTTTACCTCCAAGAGGTCGCACGCCGTGACGCTGATAAGATCAATAAACAGATGCTTCGATTCACGAAGGAAGTGCGGTATCTCACTTGGGTGATCGCTTTCTTGACAGGAGTTGTCGCTGTTCTGACCATAATCCCCTTATTCCGATAACCGAAAAGCCGGGGGTGGGGCTATCCCGCTGTCTCGTGCAGCGCGGCGGCGAAGGCGTCCACGCAGGCGGAGATTTCGGTCTCGCCCATCGGGGTGGAGATGCAGCCCATCATGCTTGGCGACATGAAGATGCCGTGTGCGAGCAGGGATTGGTAAACCGCTGCTGTGCGCGCCTTCTCCGCCGGGGTGAGCGACGTGCTGCGGTAGTCGGTCAGTGGACGTGGATGCAGATGGAGGTTGAAGACGGAGCCTGCGCCCGTCACCTGGCCGGGCATCCGCGCGCCGTCCATC
>JALYUS010000182.1 GCA_030853625.1 Chloroflexota bacterium | reverse complement strand
CCGAAGCAGATGCGTGCCGATCCCCGCGCCGCGCGCCTCGGGGACGAGCGTGATGTCCACAATGCGGATTTCCTCCGGCCAGCGGTCAACGTACAGGCGACCGACCGGGCAGCCATCAGCCATGATGACCGCGAAGGCGGCGTCCGGATACTGCTCCTGGTAGTGCCGGTGCTGGGCAGTGAACTGCATCCGCACGAAGGTCTCCTTTTGCGCCTCGTTCCAGGGGACAAGGGCCATTTCCGCCGCGCGCGTACTCGCATACACCCCGTAGAGAAACTCCTCATCCGTCGGCGTAATCGGCCGGAGCGTGATGTTCATCGGCGCCCATACCATTGACATTCCGCATGGAGTGGAAGCGCGCCGTGTCCGCCGAGGAGATCATCGAATACCCACCGCCATTGCGCGGCAATCCGCTCCCAGCGATAGGCGGATTGTGTGGCGTTGCGATAGGCGGCGAGCGACATCATGCGCAGATAGTCACGGTCGGTGTACAGCCGCTCGAGGGCCATGGCGACGCCCGTTGCGGAGACGGTCTGCATCGCCAGCAACGAACAGCGGGGCACGCCGGACTCTTTCGCCTCGACCATTGCGGCGGATCCTTCCCAGAGTTCCGCGCAGGCGCTATGGCGCGGCGCCACCTGCGCGGCGCCCGTGGCGGCGTGCTCGAAACTGACCAATCCCCATCCTTCCCCATCGCGGTATTGATGCCCACAGGGCACGCGTTGTACACGAGATTGAGCCGTTCATTGGCGAGCGGGGCGGCGCCTGAGGGCGTGAGCCGGCCATGGTTCGGCGCTCCTCTCTGAATATTGCCTCACGTTCGTGGGGGGTAGACTCCCTGAAGGGCAATGCAGAAGTTCAGCGTCAGATATGGTTGGAGGTTGTTGTGTGGCTGGTCGCCCCCGGCGGGCGGCAGGGCATTCGGAGTCAGTTGCACGATGTTCTGGTTCGTGACGTTCTGGTACAACGACGCGCCGACCGATCTGCCCAGCGCCTCATTGACCGGGGTTGGGTCTTCTCCGGGTTGGTTCGATGCCATCTGGGTATGGGTATGCGCCGTCATCTCCGATTCCAGAAGCGTCACGGTTTCGCTGCCGCCAGTCTCGCCGAGATCGTGGAGCGAAAGGCCGGGGCCCTGGCCGGGATGCATCGGCGCGTTGCCCTGCATGTCGGGGAGCGCGAAGTTCGACTTCCCGTCGCCGCCGTAGGTGGTGCCGAGCAGTGAGAAGAGCGCGGTATTCTGCGAAATGGGCAGGATCTGCCCATTGCAGAATGCCCAGCCTTTCGGCGGGAAGTTGAAGGGGAAGATACGGATTTCCGCGACGAATGGGTCCACGCTGTCCTCCTAGGTTTGCGACGGGTAGATGCCGAAGAGTGAGATGATGAAGTCCACGCAGAGATACGGCTGAAAGTTGGTGTGCGGCTGGCTGCCGCCAACCATCGTCGTCGCGTTCGCGCTCATCGCGGTGTTCGGTGTTGCCGAGATGTACGGGGTGTAACTCGGCGTCTGAGCAAGCACATTACCGCTCGCGCTCGTGACCGAGGCATTGTTCGATGAGGCGAGGAGCGGATGCGCATGCGCCGGTAGCTGCTGAACCGTCAGTGTCACCGTTTCGGCGCCGCCCGTCGCCGCCAGCGTAAAGCCATTGCCTTGATGGACCGGTAGCCGCCCGCGCAGATCGGGCAGGGCGAAGGTGTTTTGCCCATCCCCACCGTAGGTCGTACCAATCAGGTTGAAGAGGGTATCGTAGTCCGCGATCGGCAGCAATTGCCCCTCACAGAACATCCATCCGGCGGGGGCGAAGTTGCCCGCGAACATCCGAATCTCGCCGACATAGGGTTGCGCCACGGGTCGCCCTCCTTTAGTTCTGGGATGGGAAGATGCCCGTCAGGGCGATACAAAACGAGATCGTCAGGTAGGGCTGCATGTTCAGGTGCGGCTGGCTCCCGCCCGCATTCGCGATCGTGCCAGCGATCATCGGTTGCAGGTTCGCTGGCGGCGTGTAGGTCTGGTTGAGGGGACTGGCCAGCAGATTGCCCGCAGCGATCGGGCCGTTTCCCGCAGCAGACGAAGCGTTGACCATGTGGGTATGCGTCGGGAGTTCGGCAATCGAAAGTGTGTGGTTCTGCTCGCCCGCATGCTCTCCTAGTGTGTGACCCGCCCCCATGTGGATCGGCGTCTGCCCTTGCAGGTTGGGCAGGCCGAAGTTGACCCGGCCATCGCCGCCATAGGTGGTGCCGAGCAGCGAGAAGAGCGCCTGGTTCTGGTTGATCGGCAGCAGTTGCCCATTGCAGAGCGCCCATCCCTGTGGGGGGAACCCGAACGACATCATGCGGATTTCACTGAGGAACGGTTCGGCCATTGGATCCTCCTCCTTACGCTGGGATGTTCGTGCAACTCCCGTTGGCAACCCCGGTGTAGTTATTGCCTGCGGTGGCGCCGACACCCGGGCCGGTAATCGTGTTGGTGCTTCCAATATACGCTATCGCGGTCGCGTCGCTTTGCGTTCCTGACGCCAACCCTTCGATACTCATCGTCGCGGTGCCGGCGGTGTCCTTACGCAGGTAGAATCCGAAGAACCCACTCCCTGCAGTGCTCGCCGTATTGCCGGAGAGACGATAGCAGGCCGTTGTATTTCGCCGCGCCCCGACGCGGATCGCGTCTAGCGCGCCTGCACCTTGCGCAGGGACCGTCGCGGTCCCGGTCGCCACGACGTTATTCGTGAGTTGCACCTGCGTGTTGCCTGTCGCGCCGGTGACACCGCCGCTGTCAACTTGGATCCCGTAGGTACTCTCCGAGCCACCGACCGTATTGCCGTCTACCTTCGCGTACAAGGCCGAGGTTGACGTCGTGGAGGTCGGGGAATGATTGACGATGATCCCGCTCCCTGAGTTCGAACTGGCAAGGTCCTGGATGACGATATTTCCCGTCACGGTGCCGCTCGAGATGCCGGCGTTGGAGCCTCGGAAGATATTGATGCCCGTGTTGATGAGAGGTTGTTTCGTCGTCCCGTCGTCTGGCGTACCGACCTTGTTGTTGGTGACGGCGAACGTTACTCCCGCCGATTGCGATGCGGTTACTTCCATGCCGAGATTGCCCTGATTATTGCCCCCGGTACCCGCCACAATCGTGTTGCCACTGATCGTGACGTTGAGCGTCGAGGTGTCCGCCGCGTCCGTGTGGATCGTATCCGTCCGGTTGCCCTGGAACTGGCAGTTGCTGATCGTCGTCGTGACGTTCGCTGTCAGACTGGCGAGGATCGTGATGCCGGTGTTGCCGTCGGTGGATGTGCTGTTGTTCTGGATGGCGCAGTTCGGGCCGGCAATCGTCAGGTTGCTCAACGTACCCGATGAGTTCTGCACATGCACGTTATCTTGCCGCCCGCCGCTGATCGTGTCGCCGGTGAGCGTGGCGGCGCCGGTCAATTGGGAGAACCAGACGCTCGCCTCATCGTAAGGCGTCGCGCCATTCGTCCCATTCGTCCCGTTGACGACCGAGTTGTTCAGCGCGAAGCCGCTGACGCCGCTGCCGAAGAGCGCGAAGTTGTCGAAGTCGTTCAGTTGCATCCAGTTGAGCGAGACGCTGGCGGTGCTGTTCAGGTAGATGCCGATGCCATTGGCCGCGTCCCCATCCGCACCCGTCTTGTGCTGGATCGTGCCGCCGCTGCCCGCCGACCCGTTTCCGGTGACGGTCAGGCCACCGCTCGCGCCGGTGTTATTGAGAATGATGCCTTCACCGGCAGAGCCTGTCGCCGTCCCCGCCGTAATGCTCGTGAACTTCAGCCCCGTCGCGCCAATCGTCGTGTTCGCCACAAGGAGCGCCGTCCCGGTCGTCGTTGCGAGAGTGTTATTCGTCCCCGTCACCGTCACTGTGCCGCCACCCGTTGCGGTGAACGCCGCGTTCGTGCCGGTGGTCAACGCGAGGTTGCCGTTGAAGGTGGTCGTCGCGCCGGTATTACTGGTGAGAGAGACGCCCGTTCCGGTGTCCGTCACCGTACCGTTGAACGCCACCGTTCCACCCGTTTTGTTCGTCACCGAGACCGACCGCGCGGCGGACGTGCTCGTCACTGTGCCGCTGTACGCAACAGACACGATATTCTGGTCCACGCTCACGCCAGCGCCCGACGCCCCGCTGATTGCCCCGCCAGCCGCCGTGAACGTCCCGGTCGCGTTGACGATGTTGATGCCGTTTGTGCCGCCACTGGCGGAAACGCTGCTGAATGTCGTATTGATCGCGACACCGCTAATATTCACTGCCTGCCCGGTGGTGGTGAGTGTATTGCCCGCCCCCGTGACATTGACGGTCCCGCCGCCCGTCGCGATAAAGGCGGTGTTGGCGCCCGAACTGACGCTGAGGCCACCCGAGAAGGTGATCGTCGCGCCGCCGTTGTTCGTGAGGCTCACCCCTAGTCCGAGGGTGCTGGTGTCCGTGATCGGCCCCGTCAGGTTGACCGCGCCACCAGTGCGGTTGGCAATCGAGGTGCCACTCCCGGTCGAGGTAGTGACCGTCGCGCCGAAGGCGATCGTCCCGCTTCCACTATTCAGAT
>JALYUS010000175.1 GCA_030853625.1 Chloroflexota bacterium | reverse complement strand
GACGCAGTCCTTTACAGTGACGGTGGGTGCGCCGACGCCGATTGGCATCACGGTGCAGCCCGCGCCCGCAAGCAGACCGGGTGGTGCGAGCGCCCCGGCAACGGGATCGCCCGCGCCGAAACCGCTGCCCGCCGGGCGATAATTTGCTTTTATGATAGCGATAGCGTGGTTTGTCGGTCGGGGCGCACAGCCGTGCGCCCCGTTGCCCACCGCATCCGTACGGGAATGCTGATGACGAAGGACGCACGGCTGTGCGCCCCGACCGAGGCTGTTCACTACGTACTGCCCGCTGTCTGCTATCCAAGCACTTCCGTGATCGCATCCCCGACGATGCCCACGAGACGGTCGGTTTCGTCGGCGGTCATCACGAGCGGCGGGGAGATGGCGATGCCGGTGTCCGAGCAGCGCACGATCAGCCCCCGCTTGCGCGTCGCCGCCTGCAACTTGTTGCCGACATCCGCCACCGCCTCGAAGCGCGCCTTGCTCCCCTTGTCCGCGACGAGTTCGACAATCGCCATCATTCCCTTGCCGCGCGCCTCGCCGACGTGCGGGTGATGGTGCAGTTCGCGCAGGCCACCGAGCAGTTGCCTGCCGCGCGCCGCCGCCTGCGCCGGCAGGTCCTCATCCTCGATGATCGCGATGTTCCGTAGCGCCACGAAGCAGGCGACCGGGTGGCCGGAGTAGGTAAAGCCGTGCATGAAGGTCTGATCCGGCCCGATCATCCGCTCGTAGATTTCATCCGTCACGCCGACCGCGCCGAGCGGGACGTAGCCGGAGGTAATCCCCTTCGCCATCGCCACGATGTCCGGTTGGACGCCGTACTGCTGGACGCCGAACATCGTGCCGGTGCGCCCGAAGCCGTTGATTACTTCGTCGGCAATGAAGAGGATGTCATGCTTCTTCAGCACCGCCGCGATGGCCGGCCAGTAGGCATCCGGCGGCACGACGACGCCGCCCGCGCCCTGCACCGGTTCGCCGATGAAGGCGGCAATCGTCTCCGCACCCTCGCGCTCGATCGTCTCTTCGAGTTCCGTAACGAGCGACTGGACGAATTCCGCCTCGGACATCCCCGCGCCGTTGCGGTAGGCGTACGGGGCGGAGACATGGAGGAAACCGGGGGCGCGGGGGCCGAAGTGCTGCCAGTAGCCGGGGATGCCGGTGGCGGCGAGCGTGCCCATCGCGATGCCGTGGTAGCCCATCTGCCGCGAGATGATCTTCATCTTGTCCGGCTGGCCACCGATGGACCAATAATAGCGGGCGATCTTGAAGGCGGTCTCGTTGGATTCCGCGCCGCCGCTGGTGAACTGAAAGTGGTTGATCGGGCCAGGGAGCATCCCCGCCAGTTTGGTGGCGAGTTCGATCACCGGCGGCGTGGCGAGGCCGAAGAAGGTCGGCTGGAAGGCGAGGCGCGCCAGTTGCTCGCGGCCCGCCTCGGCCAGTTCCGTGCGCCCATGCCCGACATTGACATTCCACAGCCCGGCGAAGCCGTCAATGTACTCCTTGCCCTCGGAATCCCAGAGGGTCGAGCCTCTGCCCTCGGTCAGGATGAGCGGGCCTTCCTGCGCGTGCCGGTGCAGATTCGTGACCGGATGGAGCATATGTGCGAGGTCTTGCTCAATCAGCGCCGTCGTTTCCCATGTCGCCACCATCTGAATTTCCTTCCTTCTCTCTGGCGATAACTGTTCCGCGTCAGGGAGTGTAGCAGATTTTCTCTCCCGTTCGTAACGCCGCTGCGGGTCGTTGACGAAGCGGGGGGAGTGTGGTAGGTTGCATCAACAGATACGAATGCAATTGACGCACGCGGTTTGTCGTGGATTCACCCACGCGGATCATGTGTGATGGAAAGCGCAGTATTTCGCGTGGATGAATGCCCATCGCGGGTTCGGGGTTTGCTCATACACTCCACGCATCCCGCTCATGAGCCGTTCATCCCTTCCGGTTATCCTCCGGCGTGGGTTTGCGTGATTATGTATCGAAAGGTCGCCAGGACATGAAACATCTCGACTCCTCCGTTTCGCGTCGTCGCTTTCTCCTCGGCGCTGCGGGCGCCGCCGGAGCGGCCATCCTCACCGCCTGCGGCGGGAGCAGTGCGACGAACACCCCACCCGTTGCGCCGACCGCCGCGAAGAGCGCGACAACGAGTGCGCCCGTTGGAACGACGGCGCCTGCTGCCACGTCCGCCGCCACAACCGGCACGAGCGCGACGACCGCACCGAGCGTGGCCGCGAGCGCGGGTGGGCCCGTCAAACTGGCCTTTTATCTCGGTGGTGATGTCAACATCCAGGACCTGTGGACCAAGAACCTTCTCCCGATGTACAAGAAAGTCGCGCCGAACGTCTCGTTCGACTTCGTCTTCTCCGAGCATGGCCTCGGCGATCAGGGCACCTTCGACCGCATCGCCGCCGCGAAGCAGGCGAACAAGCCGTCTGGCGTTGATATTTGGGAGACCGGGAATCTGCTGCAACCGGGTGGGCAAGCGGGAATCATCCAAAAACTGAGCATGGCGGAGATTGCCAACCTCGCCAAAGTCTCACCGGATGCCCTCGCCCAGATAGGCGGCTACGGCGTGCCTTACCGCGCCAGTTCCGTCGTCCTCGCATACAACAGCAAAGACGTGCCGAACCCGCCGAAGACGATTGACACGATCCTCGATTGGATCAAGGCAAACCCCGGCAAGTTCACGTACAACCCGCCGGACACGGGCGGCTCCGGCGACGCCTTCGTGACGCGCGTCCTCAAGAAGGGGATCACGCCCGAGGAGGAGCAATTCTTCCAGACCAATTACGACCAGAGCAAGGAAGCGGAGTGGGACATGGGCTGGGGCATCCTCAAGAGGCTTGGGCCATCCATCTATCAGAAGGGTTTCTACCCGAAGGGCAATGTTCCCGTGCTGCAAACGCTCGGCAAGGGGGAGATCTCGCTCGCACCCGTCTGGTCCGATCAGGGGCTCAGTTATCTCGCGCAGAAACTGTTGCCGCCGGAAGTGAAATTGCAGCAGATTGACCCGCCCTTCACCGGTGGCGCGGCGTACGTTGGCGTCGTTGCGGACAGCCAGCACAAGCCGGAGGTGTACGCGTTCCTCAACTGGGTGCTCACGCCGGAGCCGCAGACGCTCATCGTCAACCAGATCAATGGCTATCCGGGGCTGGACTGGCAGTTCATGCCGCCCGACGTGCAGCAGAAGTACGCGGACATCGCCAAGAACTACAGTTTCAACTTCAGCCAGAAGTTCAACAATGACAAGAACCAGCAGTGGTATGAGAAGGTGGCCGGCACGCCCGCGCCGACCAAGACGCCGTAGACAGGGTGTGCGGAGATGGCTGAACAGGTAAGCGAGATAGTGCCGCCACCGGTGGCGGCAGTGCGGCGGCGCGAGGCGTGGACCGGGGAGCGCACGCGGGAGGCGGCATTCGGTCTGCTGCTCGCCGCACCGCCGATCGTTGTACTCGTCGCGCTGATCATCCTGCCCGCGCTCGACGCCCTGCGGTTTTCGCTCGGCATTGTGCCGCAGGGGAATATCACCTACAGCACCGGGCAGCATCTCGTCACGAGTTCGCGCCCGACGCTCGCAGTCTACCGGAACCTCCTGAGCAGTACCTTCTTCCGCGATGACTTCGCCCTGACCGCATCGGTCGTCGTGCTGTCGGTCGTCATCGCGCTCGTCATCAGTTACGTGCTGGCGCTCTATGTCCGGTTTGGGACGGGGTGGATTCCGCAGGTGGTCCGCTCGCTCTACCTCGTGCCGATGTTCGTCCCGGTAGTAATCGCCGCGTACGCCCTGATTACCTTCTACGGTGCGCATGGGGCGCTGGACGCAATCCTTAGGTGGCTGCACCTCGGCTACACCTCGCCGATCTATCATCAGTCCGGGATCGTGCTCGGGCAGATTTGGACGAGCATCCCCTTCGCGGTGCTTATTCTCGGCTCCGGGCTGGATGGCATCGCGCAGGAAATGATCGAGGCGGCGCGCGACGTGGGCGCGAGTTTCCCCGCCATCCTGCGGCGGATCGTTCTCCCGCTGAACATCGTGCCGACGCTGATCGTTCTGACCTTTACCTTCATTGGCGTGCTGGGCAGTTTCACGATTCCCTATCTGCTCGGGCCGAACGCGCCGCAGGTCTTCGGGGTGGCGATGCAAGCCTACTTCAGTAGTTATCAGCAGCCACAACCCGCCGTCGCCATCGCGGTGATGACTTTCGCCTTCGCGGCGGTGGCGGGCGTGGTCTACGTCTGGGCGACCGTGCGGTCGCGGCGGAGCGCCTGATGCGCGCGACGTGGTTCCTCGCAGTGCCGCCGTTGCGGCGGGCGATGGCGCTGATCCTCGTGCTCGCGCTTGGCCTCTTCCTGCTCATGCCGCTCCTCACCCTGATGCTCTGGGCGTTCGCGGATGTCTGGCGCTATCCACATCTCCTGCCGCAAGGATATTCACTGCGGTGGTGGAGTTTCGTCTTCC
>JALYUS010000165.1 GCA_030853625.1 Chloroflexota bacterium | reverse complement strand
CTTCCAGCCTGCATGATCTACAGGCTGGAAGCCTGCCACCACCATTACCCAGTTGAGTTTGTAATGTCCATAGCCTCCGCTACTATCGCGTTATACGTACTCGCAGCGCTCCACCGTGCCAACCGCTTCCAGCCGCTCGCCGAGGCGGACGAGCAGGCCACCGAGTGAGAGAAGCACCGGTCGCACCCGTGATGTCCCGCTCGCGGCCTCGGTGAGGAGCGTATCGCGCGCCGCTTCGGCCAGCCGATCGGCGATCCAGAGCCGCCCGGTCGCTTCGGGGCCGCTGTACCGCATCGCCTCGGTGTAGTGCTGTTGGATCGCGTCATACGACAAGTTGCTCATTGAGACCCTTCTTTCTTCTCCGGGCGATCCGCCCGCTGCATCGGATGAGATTGGTCGGTGACGAGACTCCTTTCCGGGTGGAATTGCCGCCAAACGATGCTAACTATCTATTCGCGTTTACCGGTTACAGTGTAGCAGCCGATGGATAACTTGTCAACCCTCAATAAGGGGTTATAATGGAGGGGTAGGAGGATTTCTCGTCATGGAAACGACACACAATTTTGAGTTTGACGCCGGGCGGCTCTGCCTCGACTTCGCCAACACGCTCGGCGATCGCCCGGCGACGCAGCCGCATGAGGAAGGTTTGCACGCTTCCGCTGATTTGGTGGCGTGGAGCGTGGCGGCGGGCATACTATCCGGCGAGGACGCGGCGGAGTACAAGCGCGCGGCGGCGCGCGATCCATCCACCGCAGAGGCGGCCTTCGCGCGCGCCATTGACCTGCGAGAGGCAATCTATCGCGTCTTCTCGGCGATCGTGGCGGAAGCGGAACCCCTGGCGGACGATCTCGCAACGGTCAATGCGGCGATTGCTGACGCAATGGGCCACGCGCGCCTCATCCCGGCAGAAGGCCATTTCCATTGGGAATGGGAGCGCGATCCGGCCACACTCGGCAGTCTGCTGCGGCCCGTTGTCTGGTCCGCCGCTGAACTACTGACCGCCGCGGAGTTGCACCGCGTCCACGAGTGCGCGGGGCACGATTGCGGCTGGCTCTTCCTGGATACGAGCAAGAATGGCAGCCGCCGCTGGTGCAGCATGGAAACGTGCGGCAATCGCGCCAAGGCCCGTCGTCACCGGGAGCGGCAGCACGCGGTCGTACCCTGAGAACGAAACCAACTGAACCGCCAGAGACGCAGAGAACGCGGAGAACGCAAAGACGGAGAGAAAGAAACGTCTCTTTCTCTCCGTCATTCTTCTCTTTTTCCTTTGCGTTCTCTGCGGTTCTTTCCGGTTTCTTCCGTGTATGATATGTGCGGATCAGACGTGAAAAGGAGGGAGCGATGGCGATGCCGATTCCGATTCCGATCATTCTTGATTGCGATCCCGGTGTGGACGATGCGGCGGGTATCCTGCTTGCCTGCGCGCGGCCGGAACTGGATGTGCGGGCGATCACGACGGTCGGGGGAAACACGAGTGTCGCCCACACGACCCGCAATGCGCTCGATTTGCTCGCCGTGGCGGGGATTGACGGCATTCCGGTCGCCCAAGGGGCGGATCGCGCTCTGCTGCGGCCCTTTCTGCTCGGCACACACATCCACGGCGCGACGGGCTTCGGCGGCGTTACGCTGCCGAATTCCGGTCACACGCCGCTGCCCCTCCCCGCCGTGGACCTGATCGCTCAGGTCGTCCGCGCGAGCGCCGCGCCGGTGACGCTCATCCCGACCGGGCCGCTGCCGAACATCGCCCTCTTTCTGCTTTTGTATCCCGAACTGAAGCCGCGCATCGCCCGTATCTGCCTGATGGGCGGTGGTGTGTACGAGGGAAACGCGACGCCCGCCGCCGAAGCGAACTTCCGCAACGATCCCGAAGCGGCACGCATCGTCTTCGCGAGCGGTGTGCCGATCACGATGGTCGGGCTGAACGTCACGCATCGCGCGCTCTTCACGCCGGAGCATACCGCGTGGTTGCGGGGCACGGGACGAACGGTCGCGACGGCCTTCGCGGAAATGCTCGATTTCCGCATGCGCGCCTACGGCGAGAACTACGGCTTCGCGGGCGCACCGCTGCATGACCCCATCGCCGTCGCGGACGTGCTGCGCCCCGGCATCGTCACGACCCGCGCCTGCCCCGTCACCATTGAGACGGACGGCGCATTCACGGCGGGCCGCTCCGTCGTGGACTTGACGGGTGTCACCGAGCAACCGCCGAACGCGGAGGTCGCGCTGGACATGGACGTGCCGGCCTTTGTGGAACTGCTGCTCGCGGCCATCGCGACCTATGGATGAGCGCCCGTACCCGCTGGGCCGGGCGGGTGATTATGCACGCATTTCTCTGCGCGCTTTGCGTCTCGTCGTCTATCGGTGGAGGGGTGTGCGATGCGTGTTACGGATGTGAAGACTTTTCTCGTCCATCCCGGTGTGGGAAAGAACTGGCTGCTCGTCAAGGTCGAGACGGATGAAGGCATCTACGGCTGGGGCGAGTCATACACCCAGGCGGATCGCGACCGGGCGATTGAGGCGCATATCCACGCCATGAAGCGATATGTGATCGGGCGCGACCCATTCGCGATCAAGCACTTCACGAGCGTCATGTACCTCGACTGGGCGGGGAAGCGCGGCGCGATGGACTTCTATTGCGCCCTCTCCGGTATCGAGCAGGCGCTCTGGGACATCGCCGGGAAGGCGACGGGCCAGCTGGTCTACAACCTGCTCGGTGGCCGCTGCCGGGAGCGCATCCGGGTCTACGCGAATGGCTGGAGCGAGGGGGCGAAGACGCCGGAAGCGCTGGCGGAAGCAGCGCGTCGCGTCGTGGCGCGGGGCTTCACGGCGCTCAAGTTCGATCCGTTTCCGGGGCCGTGGCGCGAGATCATTGACCGCGATCAGGAGCGGCAGGCCGTGGCGAATGTGCGCGCGGTGCGCGAGGCGGTCGGGCCGGATGTGGAGATTCTCATCGAAGTGCATCGCCGCCTTGCCCCCATCTACGCCGTCCGCGTCGCGCGGATGATGGAGGAGTTTGACCCGTTCTGGTTCGAGGAGCCGGTCTCATCGCGGAATATGAGCGGGCTGGCGGCGGCGAAGCGGCAGATCACCATCCCGGTTGTGACGGGCGAGGAGTTGTATACCAAGGCGGAGTTCCGCGCCGTCTTCGAGCAGGGTGCGGCGGACATTATCAACCCGGACATCTGCAACTGCGGCGGCATTTTGGAGTTGAAGGAGATCGCGGCGATGGCGGAGGCGTACTCGGTCGCCGTTTCGCCGCACAATTACAATAGCACGACCGTCGGCCTCGCCGCGACCGCCCAACTCTGCGCGACGATCCCGAACTTCCTCATCACCGAGTACTTCGTCAACTTCGAGCCAATCGGCAAGGAGATTTCGACCGGCACGCTCGTCGCGGAGGATGGCTACCTGACGCTGCCGACCGCCCCCGGCCTCGGCATCGAGATTGACGAGACCGCGCTCGCCCGCTACGCCTACCAGGAATTCCGCCCGCGCACCATCCGCCACCCCGGCGACGAGGGGCCGTGACGCGCGTGGTATGATAGACGTAGAGGCGGTCGCATACGAGGTGGGGCAATGGTCACGAAGCGTACTGAGACACTGACAGATGACGAATTGATCGCACGCTATATCGCGCCGCATCCGACGAAGCCGGGTGCGGATCAGGCGATCATTGCTGGTCATGGTGTCTCGGTATGGGCCTTGGTGGGATACCTTCAGGGTACGAAGGAGTGCGCGCAACGGGTCGCGGCGGACTACGCGCTCCCTGTGGAAGCGGTGGAAGCGGCGAAGGCGTACTATCACCGGCATCAAGCGCTGATTGATAGCCGTATCGCCGTGAATGATGCCGCGTTCGCCTAGTACAGCTTGGCTGAAATAGGTTTGCGCTGTACGCTGAGAGGAGAAACGTGCGGTGCAGCGGTGCGCGCACGACGCCACATCAGCGGAGGAGCCGATGCCCGCCACACCGATTACCTTGACCGAGGCCGAACGGGAGGGTTTGGCAAGCCTCGTCCGGCGTCACACGACCGCCCGGCAGATCGTCACCCGTGCGCGCATCGTGCTCGCCGCCGCAGAGGGAGCGACGAATGTCCAGATCGTGCAACAGGTCGGTCTGAGCCGCGAAAGCGTGCGTCTGTGGCGGGATCGCTGGGCCGCGTTGCAGGCGATCCCGCTGGTCGAGGGATCGGTGGCGGAGCGCTTGGCCGACGCGCCCCGTCCCGGCACCCCGGCGCGGATCACGGCGGAGCAGGTCTGCCAGATTGTGGCGCTCGCCTGTGCCGCGCCCGCCACGGCAGGACGTCCGATCAGCCAGTGGAGCAGTCGCGAGATCGCCGACGAGATCACCGCGCGCGGCATTGTCGCGACGATCTCGCCGCGCCATGCGGCACGGCTGCTGAAAAGGGGGCGCTCAAGCCGCATCTGATCCGCTATTGGCTCACCCCGCGTCACGATGCGGCGTTTGCCACGAAGGTGACGGACATCTGCACGCTCTACCGCGAGGCACCGGAGCGGGCGGCAGAGGGCGAACGGATCCTCAGCACCGACGAACTGACCGGGGTGCAAGCATTGGAGCGGGCACATGCCGATCTGCCGATGACACCGGGCCATGTCCGGCGGCGGGAGTTCGAGTACATTCGGCATGGCACGCAGTCGTTCATCGTCAATCGCGATGTGGTGACGGGGCAGATCATCGTCCCCTCGTGCGGGCCACGCCGCACGGAGGCGGATTTCGCCGCGCATATCGCACGCACGCTTGCCAGCGATCCGCAGGCGACCCGATGGCACTT
>JALYUS010000140.1 GCA_030853625.1 Chloroflexota bacterium | reverse complement strand
TAGCGGTACTGGCGGATTAGCAGGATCGTGCCGTCGGCGGTGACAGGGACAACACCGACGGCATCGGCGCGCTCCTCGTACGTGTATATGGTCTCGCCTTTGTCGGCAATGCTGATGCGATCCTGCCGCACGCGCATGAAGGGCGTCGTCATCGGGTAGTCTGTGTCGAGGACGCGCCAACCGAGCCGCGCGCCCTCCGGTTTATCGTCCATCTACGCTCCCTATTCGTCTCGTGCGCTCCGCCTGTGACGGAGTGTAGCACAGGGGTTTGTCATCGCGGCGCGCGTCGAAAAAATCGGCTGGCACTGTTAAGATAGACACCATGGAGCAGAGCGTCGGCGTACCATTCAAAGTCCTCCTGATCGGTGGGCCATCCGGCGTCGGAAAGTCTATGGCGGCGGCATCTTTGGCGCGGCAACTCGGTATCTCGTGGCTGCAAGTTGATGATCTTCGCCTGGCGCTTCAGTTCAGCGGTCTCATCTCGCGAAAGCAGCACCCGGAGTTATTCTTCTTTCTCGATCGGGAGGATTGGCAGGTCTCGCCCGAAGTGTATCGGGATAAACTGATCGCCGTGGCGCGGATCATCTCCGGTGCGCTCCGTATCGTCGTGGAGAGCCACATTGCCACGAGCGTACCTGTTATTCTCGAAGGTGATGGCATCGTCCCTGAATTCGCGGCAAAGATCGCGCGCGAATACGATGAAGGACAGGTGCGCTCCGTCTTCATCGTCGAGAACGACGAGAAAGTCCTACTCGCCAATATGCTCAAACGTGGGCGGGGGTTTGATGCGAGCGCATTGGCAGAGCGACAGAACGAAACGCGCGGGAAAGCGCTCTTCAGTGACTGGATTGAGCGCGAGGCCGAGCGGTATGGGCTACCGATCGTCCCACCGCTGCCGTGGGAAACGCTTCCTGAGCGGTCGCTATCTGCAAGCAGGGGCAATCTTTGATCACACAGCATCGCTGTTGCACGAACTGAGAGCATGTTTGGTGAAGGAATGACGCTATCGTTGGTATTTCTCCGCGTGCCAATGGTCCGCGCGATCCTTCCTCTCTGTGGGGTCGGTCCTGTTGGAGTGCCCACCCCGTTTGACGTGTCGAGTATATTCCCCCCATGGGGAGTAGACCACCCAGCGATGGAGGAACGATGGATCTGACTATGCGTCCCTTCGCCGGTTTTGCCGACCTCGCAGCTGTCGCCGACCTTATCCATGCCTCATCCTCCACAAGCAGGCATCGCGTTGACTATCCCTGGCGCCTCAGTTCCCCCGCCGGACAGTCCGGACGGGACGTGCAACTCTGGGTCGCCCCGGATGGTGCGCTCATCGGCTTCGCGGCGTGGTACATGTGGTGGGCGACACTGGATTTCTATCTCCGCCCCAGTCCCGCGCATCTGCAAGTCGAGGAGGCGATCTTCGCATGGGCGGCACGGCATTTCCATGAACTCGACATTGAGCGGGGACGCCCCTTGCCATACTGGGCGGAAGCGCGCGCGGATGACCACGAGAGGCTGGCGCTCCTCGCACGCCATGGCTACATACTGGATGAAGACTACGGCTACGTGATGCTGGGCCGACCGCTTGCCGAGCCGATCCCCACCGCATCGCCGCCGAACGGGTTTGTCATCCGGTCGCTGGCAGGTGAGCAAGAGGTAGAGGCGTATGTGACGCTGCATCGGCGCGCATTCAAGAGCGCGGCGATGACAGCGGACTGGCGGGAACGCACGCTCCGAATGCGGGCGTACGAACCCGACCTCGACCTGGTGGCGGTCGCTCCTAACGGCCGACTAGCGGGCTTCTGCGTCGGATGGGCCGATACGACGGCGCGGGTAGCGCAGATCGAGCCGATCGGCATTGATCCCGATTTCCAACGGCAGGGGTTGGGGCGCGCCCTGCTCAATGAGATGCTGCGGCGGTTCCGGGAGCGCGGGGCGGAGCAGGCGCTGGTCGAGACGGAGACGAGTCGGTCGCCCGCACGGCGGACGTATGAAGCGGCAGGCTTCCGCACGCGGTACACATCGGTGCGCAAAGGGCAGTGGTTCTCAGAGCGCGATTGACGCTGCCCGTGAGGACGGACCGACAGGAAGCGTCAATCTCATCGCCGTGCCTGTACCACGATTCTGATGCGACAATCACTCCACAAACGCACGCCGCCCCGATCCCGATTACCCGCACATGAGGAGGAATGTATGAGAGCCGGTGTCATCCTTCCAAACCCTGGGGTGTTGATGGACTTGCCGACCTTGCTCGCGGAGATGGCGCGTGCCGAGGAGCGCGGCATGCAGAGCGTCTGGGTAGCAAATGTGCCGCGTGGTTACGATGCTCTGACACTACTCGCGCTCGCCGGGCAGCACACGCATAGAGTGGAATTGGGCACCTTCGTCGTGCCGACGTATCCGCGCCACCCGGTCGCGATGGCGCAACAGGCGCTGACAACGAACGTCGCGACGGGCGGACGGCTCGTGCTCGGCATCGGCCTCAGCCATCGCGCCGTGATGGAGGCGGGCTTAGGGTTCGACTGGTCGCACCCAATCCGCCACATGCGCGAGTATCTCGCCTGCCTGACCGGCTTTTTAT
>JALYUS010000111.1 GCA_030853625.1 Chloroflexota bacterium | reverse complement strand
CGCGCGCGGCGAGCAGTTGGGAAAGGGCGATCCGGGCCGCCAGCGCGGCGATGTCGCGCTCGCCACCGGAGAACTTTTCGACGGGGAATTTCTCCAGATCGCCGTCGTAGAGCGCCGGGGTATAGTTCGTGTCGAAGGCGAGGCGGTTGTACCGGCCATTGGACATCCGCTCGATTAGATCGCTCGCGTACTCCCCCAGTTTCGGTTGAATGCGTGCCGCGAGCGAGACGGAGAAATCGGTGAAGCCGTCGTCCATCAGGTTGTAGCGCGCCACCGACGCGCCGAGCCGGTCCACATCTGCGCGGAGGACGGCGAGGCGTGTCTGCTCGGCTTCGATCCGTTCAACGCCATTGTGTGCGTTGGCCGCCGCAACGCGGGCATCGGCCAGCGCACTCTGCACCTGGTTCGCCACCTCCGCCGCTGCAACGGCGTCCGCCTCAGTCTGCGCGACCGCATCCGGGTTGTAGCCGAGCGCCGCCTGCTCGCTCGTTCTCCGGGCGATGGCCGCGTCGCATGCCGCGATTGTCTGGAATGCCGCATCGCGGCGCGCCTCCTCCACCGGGAGAGCGGCTAATTCCTCGATGATGCGCGCCGCTTCGGCTTGCAAGGAGACGAGGCGCACCCGTTCCTGCCGCAACGCTTCGTGCCGGGCGGCATCATAGGTTGGCGGGCCGAGGGCGGCGAGTGCGTCGCGCTGCATGGCGATGTGCGTGGTGATCTGATCGAGTTGCGTCGCGAGCCGGTTCGCCGCTCCGCCCGCATTCGCGGCGCGTTCGAGCAGGGAAAGTTCCGCCTCCAGCGCGCGGACATCCTGCTCGGTCGGTGGCTTGCGCCGCCCGGCCGCCGCGAGCGCGGCGCGCAATTGTTCATCGGCGCGAGTGGCACGGGCGGCGGCATCCCGCTCCTCCGCGACCGCCCGATCCCGCTGGGCGGTAATTGTCTCCGCTTGCCGCAGTCGCTCCCGTTCGGCTTGCAATGCCCCGCTTGTGGTGCGGCCCGCCGTCCGTGTCTCTTCGAGGCGGGCGTTGATCTTCGTTCCCTCCACCATGCACGCATCCATCGAGCGGCGCAGCGACGTGAACATGATTCCCGCGTCGTCCTCGGCGAACGGACGGCCACAGGTCGGGCAATCGGCGTCCGGCTCGGCCGCCTCCCAGCGCTTGAGCAGCGTCGCGTACTTCGTATGCTCGGCACGCAAGGTGGCGAGTCCCGTTTCCAGCCGCGTAACATCTTCGGTCAGGGCGCGCTCCTGCCGCTCCAATTCCGCCACGCGGTCAGCAGGATCGCCACCCGCGACGACGACCGCGAACCGCGCATCCAATTCGGCGCGCTTATTCGCCCGGTGCTTCGCTTCGTCGGCGGCGCGGCCGGCATCCTCCGCGACGCGGATCAGCGCGCGCACCTGATCGCGCTCCTTGACGCGCGCGATGGCGAGCGGTGCGGCGGCGGTCAACTTCGCGGCGACCATGCGTGCCCGCCCGACACCCGGCGGTTCGTGATCGAGCGTCTCCCAATCAAAGAGCAGATCGCGCAACGCATCGAGATCGGCAATCGTCGCGTCCGCCGCCGCGCTCAGTTGCGCGCCCTGATTCTCGGACTCCCGCAGATCGCGTGCGCTTTCCGCGACACGTTGCGCGTGAACGGCGGCAGCCTCAGCGGCGGCAAGTGCATCATTGGTCGCATCGAGGGAAGCGAGAAGGGGCGTTATCTCCGCGGCGCGCTCCGCGCGGGCGTGGAGCGCGCCGATTCGCTGCGACGCATCGTCGCGCGTCGTTTCGGCGGCGCTTTTCGTCGTTTCCGCCGCCCGTCGCTCCGACGCAAGGTGATCGAACTGTCGTTGCACGGCGCGCAGCGATTCCAGTCGGGCCGCGATGGTTTCGTACGCGGCGCTCCGCACGTCGAAGTCTCCCTTCAGGTGCGCGACGGTTGCCGTGGCATCCTCCTCCGCGCCGCGCGCGAGACGGAGGTCCGCGTCGAGGTCGCGCGCGTCCGATTCGTCCGAAAGTTGGCTCGTCCGCGCGGCGAGGGTGTGGCGCTCGCGCGTGCGCTCCTCACGCAGTTTCGTCTGGGCGCGCTCGATCGCATCGAGGTCGAGCAACCGCTGCATCTCCTTACGCCGCTCGGTGTCGCCGACCGCACCGAAAAAGGCGAGTTCCTTCTGGCGGGTAAAGAAGGTCGTCGTGAAGGACTGCGGACTCATGCGCAGCAGCGTTGCGCGGATGTAATCGGAGACCGGATTGGCGCCGGTAACGAGCGGGTCCTGATCGTTCCCCCGAAAGATGCTCGCCTCGACGCGCTGGCTGCCCCCGGCGGTGATGCGCAGACTGCGGGTGATCGTGTAGACATTGTCATTGGTCTCGACGGTCAATTCGACTTTGGTTGTCAGCCCGGCGCTGCGGCGCGGCACGACATCGCGATTATCGGCGCCAATCGCGTTCGGGCGGAAGAGCGCCCAGAGCATCGCCTCGAAGAGCGTGCTTTTGCCCGCACCGTTCGTGCCGACGACGCCGATGATGCCGATAGAGGGAAACTGGATGTCCACTTCCTTCAGGCGCTTGAAGTTTTCGATCTTCAGACGTTGGAGGATCATGCCGCCCCCCCGGCCGCGACCGGTTCAGGCGCAACCACGATGGGGTGCGCCTCTTCGTCGCTCCGCAAGGCCTCTTCGAGGAGCGCCCGCCCCGTTGCGCGGAAGGTCGCCGCGAATTCCGGTTCATAGACGTTGTTGGCGGCGCGCGTGGCGACGAAATCGCTGAACTCGTCCAGCAATTGGCCGATTGGACTGGACTCCTCGACCAGTGCGCCGGGAGCGCGGACGGCGCGGACATCGGGCACGAATGCCCAACATTCCTTGACGACCTCCAATCCCCGCAGCAGTCGCACGACCTCGCGATCCACGCCGAGCGGCGTATCCCGCACACCGCAGAGCACCATCGCCTCCGCGCGGCGCGCTTCCGGTTCCCGTTCGAGATGGCGTGCGACGAGGGCGACAATTGCCTCGGCGCTCAACTCCTCGCCCTTGACGATCGGCAGGGTGAGGTGGTCGCGCGCCGGGAGCGGGACATGCTCGATCGCCAATGCCTCGGCGCCCCCAAGCGTGACGCGGACGTAGCCGGGCTTCGTCGCCAGGTCCGAGAGGCCGATCCGCTCGGTGCTGCCGCTGTAGAACGTGTTCGTGCGTTTCCGCTCGTGGATGTGCCAGTGGCCGAGGGCGATATAGTCGTAGCGCGGATCGAGTAGGGCGTCCTCGATCTCGTCCGCGCCGCCGCGCCGGTCGTGCTGGACGGCGAGATCGAATGAACCGTGCGCGACGAGGAGGTTGATCGCGTCGCTCTCGGTGAGCATCGCATTCGGCGGCTGCTCGTTGGTGAACGCGCCGTGCGGCACGGCCGTCACGAGGACCTTGCGGTCCTTGATAATTAGCGGAAAGCGCTCCCACTCGTAGCCGGTCGCGAATTGGACATTGCGGCAGGCGACGGCGCAGAGATCGAGGATGCTGCCGGCATTGCGCAGGCGCGGCGTGTCGTGGTTGCCGCCGATCACGACGGTCGGGATGCCCGCCGCCTCCAACCGCCGCATCTGCTGGACGAAGAAGATCAGGGTTTGGATCGGTGGCCGGCTGTGATGGAAGACATCGCCGGCGTGCAGGACGAGGTCAATATCGCCAGCGGCGATGATGTGATCCACCGCCGCCGCGAAGGCGCGCTCAATGTCCACGGCGCGCTGATTCCTGCCCGTCGTCGGGCAGAGGCGGGTCAGGGCGCTGAAGCCGAGGTGCGTGTCGGCGAGATGGGCAATACGAAGGGGAGTGTCACTCATGAATCGTTGCCTGTCTTTCAGATACCATTCTGTCTGATCGTGTTACAGAAATACTGCCAGGGCGTTGATCGCGCACCGTGGCGATACGAGCCGCGTACCCGTTCAATCAGTTTGTCGCATTGCGCGCTCGTCAAGTCGTGATCGCTGAGGACGGTTTTCACTTGCGCCAGTGTCGGTTCTGTGACACCCGCGCTCTGCGACATCGTCCGCAAGACGCGGAAGACCGATTCCTCCGGCCCGAACGAGACCGACGCGCCGTAGACTTTCTGCGCGTCGCTCCCCGCCAGCGCGGGCGGGCGGGGGAAGACGCCGAAGACGGGGACGGGGATGTGCGCATGGCGCATCAGGAGTGTGCCCTTCGGCACGCGTAGCAACTCCGCCCGCGTGGATTCCGTGAGCGCGCGATAGGAGGGGCTGATGATCTCCTCGTCGCCGATCCGGCCATAGAATGAGGTCGCGGCGTTACCGACCACTTCGTCATCCACTTTCGAGCGAAACTGCTCCGCACCGAAGAGGACGACATTGAGATGCCGACCGCGCGCGGCGATGTCCACGAGCGTGTCCCGCAGCCCGCCGCGCCCGCCACCCGGCGCGTACTTGTTCAGTTCGTCCACGAAGATGATGACCTTCTCGACCCCTAATTCGGATCGCTCCGCGCGCTCCCATACCCGTTGTATTGTCGCACTGACGAGCAATTCCTGCACGGTCGTGTTGCAGTTCGCGATGTCAATGACGCGCAGTTCGC
>JALYUS010000102.1 GCA_030853625.1 Chloroflexota bacterium | reverse complement strand
ACAGCGGCAGATCGCGCGGCGCCTGATGTTGCATGGCATCGTCGGATCGGCGGGGCTAGCATTCCTCGCGGCGTGCGGCAGCGAGAGCAGCGGCGACACAACCGCGCTATCAAGCGCGCCCGTTGCTACCGTCCCGCCCGGCACGCAGGTCGCGGTCGCGGCGACGACGACGCAGATTCAGGACTTCGTGGAGAACGTCGGCGGCAATCGCATCACCGTCACGGGCATCCTGAAGCCGAATGTGGACCCGCACGATTACGAGCCGACCGTCGAGGACGCGAATGCCATCGCGAAGGCGGACATCGTCTTTGTGCATGGCATCGGTCTCGATAGTTGGATGGACAAGACGGTCAAGGGTGCGAGTGTCAAAGCGCCGGTCATCACCACCACCGACGGCATCAAAACTCTGAAAGGCGACGCGAACGACCCGCAGGGCGATCCGCATGTCTGGTTCGATCCGACACTCGTGCAGACGATGGTGGTGAACATCGCGAATGGGCTGGCGAAGGTGGACCCGACACATGCGAACGCGTATCAGGTGAACGCCACATCTTACGTCAACCAACTGACGCAACTGGACGGACAACTGAAGAGCATCTTCACCCCGGTACCGAAGGAGCAGCGCAAACTCGTCACGAACCACGATGCCTTCCGCTATCTCGCCAATCGGTATGACCTGACCATCGTCGGAGCCGTCATCCCCAGTCTTTCCGATACCGCCGAGCCGTCCGCCAGGCAATTGAGCGACCTGATTGATACGATCAAGAAAGAGCGGGTGAAGGCGATCTTCGCCGAATCGTCGGCGAATCCGAAGGTCGCGCAGCAAGTCGCGAAAGAGACGGGTATCGCGATTATTGATACCTTGTACGGCGATACACTCGGTGAACCGGGTAGCGCCGGGGATACCTATGTGAAGATGATGGTCTACGACGCGACGACGATCGTCAACGCGATCAAGTAGGAACGCTATGCACGAAACCACGGCGACGGTGATTGATGTCCGCAACGTCACCGTTGCATATCATCGAACGACGGCAATTGCAGGGATCAATGTCGCCTTCCCCGCTCATGCCGTCACCGGCATCATCGGGCCGAACGGTGCGGGCAAGACGACGCTCCTGCATACGATCATGGGCATGCAGCCGCACCAGCGCGGCAACATCGCACTCTTCGGCACGACGATCCGCCGAGCGCGCCGCCGCATCGCCTACGTCCCGCAGCGTGAGGCGGTGGATTGGCAATTCCCCGTCACTGTGCGCGATGTCGTGCTGATGGGCCGCTACGTCGCGATGGGCTATGGCCGACGCCCGTCTGCCGCCGATGAAACCAGCGTGCATGATGCCCTGGCGCAAGTTGGCATGCTACCGTTTATTGCGCGGCAGATTGGCACGCTCTCCGGCGGCCAGCAGCAGCGCGTCTTTCTCGCCCGCGCCCTCGCCCAGGAAGCGGACCTGCTGATCCTCGATGAGCCATTCGCCGGCATTGACGCCGCCTCGCAGGAGACGATCTTCCACCTGCTTGCGGCGTTCCGGGACGACGGCAAAACCGTTCTGCTCTCGACGCACGATCTGACGAGCATTCGCAGCCACTGTGAGTACGTCCTCTGCCTGAATCGGAGTGTGATCGCCTTCGGCCCGGTGGAAACGACGTTCCGCCTCGATGTGCTGGAGCGTACCTACGGTGGTCGGCTCTTCCACCTGCACGACACCGAGGCGGTGATGCTCCCATGATCGCTTTTGCCACTCTCTGGCACGACTACGCCTCCGTGCTGCACACGCAGTTCTTCCAGCATGCGCTCGTCGCGGCAATCCTGATCGGCATCCTCTGCGGCGTCGTCGGGACGTACGTCGTCCTGCGCGGCTATGCCTTCCTCGGCGATGCGCTGGCGCACGCGACCTTTCCCGGCGTTGCCGTCGCCTACCTGCTTGGCACGAGCATCCTCGGCGGCGCGCTTGTCGCCGGGTTGGTGACCGCCCTCCTGATCGGCGGCGTCTCGCGGAACCGGCGCGTCAGTAACGACTCGGCGATTGGCGTCTTGTTCGCGGGGGCATTCGCGCTCGGCGTGATGCTAATCAGCCGCATCCGCTCCTACCGCAAGGATTTATCGTCGCTCCTCTTCGGCAATGTGCTCGGCGTCTCGACGGCAGACCTCGTCGTCATCTGTGCGATGGGCGCGCTGATTCTCGCGCTGGTCTTCTTCTTTTACCGTGAATTGCTCCTGATCTCTTTCGACCCGATCTACGCCGCCTCGCTCGGCTACCCGGCGTGGGCACTCGATCTCCTGCTGCTTGGCGTGCTGACGCTGACGATCGTCGTCTGCTTGCAGGTGGTGGGAAACGTCCTCGTCGTCGCGATGATCCTCACGCCGAGCGCGGCAGCGCGGCTGCTGACGGACCGCGTGCCCGCGATGATGGCCCTCGGCGCGGGGATCGGCGCATTCTCGGCGGTCGCCGGCCTCCTCGTCTCGTATCCGGTGGAACTCGCCCCGGGTGCGACCATCGTCATCGTTGCGACAGTCGTCTTCTTCCTCGCGCTCATGTTCTCACCTCGCCAGGGATACGTCACGACCTGGCTCATTCACCGCCGCACCTTGAATGGTGGTGGCGGGCTTTAGCCTGCCACAGTGTTTCCATTTGTCCGGATAATGCCCGCCCCCACCAGCATCATTCCACAACGAGACGGAGATGATACACTTATCCTATACGACCGCCGGTGCGATCACGGCGGCAAGGAGTGCGTGATGAGCATCAACCTCGATACCGGCACAGCGGATCGGGAGGAAATTATTCGCCTGCTGCGAGACGCGGGGTACCGTGTCACGCAGCCACGCATCGCCATCGTGGATGCGGTCCTCGCGACGCCGGGTGGCTTCACGGCGGACGGTCTCTATGACCAACTGCGCGGCATGGCGGGCATTGGCCGCGCGACCGTTTTTCGCACAGTAGACACGCTCGCTCGGCTCGGCTACCTGCGCCGCCTGCACGACGAGGAGCATTGCAGCCAGTATATCCACACGACGCCGGGGCATCATCACCACCTGATTTGCACGCAGTGCCACCGCGTTGTGGAGTTCGACGGCTGCACGGTGGATGCCCTCGCGAGCGAACTGAGCGCGCAAACGCAATTCCGCATCCAGGGCCACTGGCTGGAACTCTTCGGCCTCTGCCCGGCATGCCAATCCGCCGCATAACAACGTACGAAGAGGAGCCACGCAATGGCCGATGCACGAACCGCCTTACCTCAGCAGATGCAGAAAATTGTCGGGATGTTCCAGGGCGTGGAGGGGCGCGACAAACTCGAACTACTGCTCGATTACTCCGCCTCGATGCCCACAGTGCCGGACGCGCTGAAGGGCAAGCACGACGAACTCGAAGCGGTCCATGAATGCGCGACGCCGCTCTTCGTCCACGCGGAAATGCAGGATGGTACGATGGCGTACGCCTTCGAGGTGCCGGAAGTATCGCCGACGGTGCGCGGCTTCGCGGCGATTCTCGGCCTCGGACTGAAGGGCGCGACGCCGGAGCAGGTGTTGACGACGCCCGGCGACCTCTTTTTCCAGATGGGCCTGCATAAAGTCCTCACACCGCAACGCCTCAACGGCAGCGCCGCCCTCCTCGGCCACATGAAACGGCTCGCCCTGCGGGAGATGGAGCGGCGCAATACGGGTGAAGCGATCGAATAATCTCATCGCGCCACCGCTCACCGCACGTTTTCAGGGACACTCCTGATCGCGTGTGCATGATCGCCGATGCAAAAACCACCGCCGGCGACGACCGGCGGTGGTGAGAACGGAATAGCGGATACTGGATTTACTGCCCGGCCTTCTGGCCGACGTGGTGGTTGATCCGCGCGTCCGCGTGCGCGTCGAAGGCAGCAAGGATTTTGTCTTCCTTCGCCTGGTCAATTTTCTTGCTTGCAACGGCCTTGTCGAGGTCCGTCTTGAGCGTCGCACGGAGCGTCGCCTTCAGATCATCCGTCTTGACGTTGTGCGCCGCTGCCTCATCCGCGAGGCTCTTGCCGCTCTTCAGGTCTTGCTTCAACTGCTGATCAGTGATGTTGAACTGCTTCGCGGCGGCCTGTAACTCGTCCCTGCGAAGCGCGCCCACCGCACGCTTCCCGGTGTGCGCGCTGGCTTTCAGCGTGCAGACATCGGCGCTGCCATTCACCTTGTCATGCGCGGTTTGCGCCTGCTGCGGCGTGATTTTGTTCGCGGCGAGGCGGGCGTCAATCGCTTGATTCAGCGTCGCCTTCTCCGCTGTCTGCAATCTCCCGACGTCAATGCCGAGGTTGCTTGCCAGCCGGTTCGTGGTGTCTGTGCAACGGGACGTAGCCTGCGTATGTGCCGCGCTCGGTGCGCCGGTTGCCGCGCCGACGACAGCGACGCCGCCCGTCAGCGCCAGCGTCGTCGCGAGCAAACCCCCGGCAAGTTTGCGCTTACCGGACTGTGTGAGATGAGAGAGTACCATTGATCGTGACCTCCTGAGTACCAATACATCCAATGCGTGCTGCGTGCGAGCAATCGTTCAACGCATCGCACTCAATTCACGTATGAGGACCGGTGCAAGAGTGAAGAAAGCGTAAAAAGACTTGCCAAACAAGGTCAAAAAATCGCGTGCGCCAACTCCTTCAGTCCAGATACGGCGCGAGGCCGCGCTCGATGGCGTCCGGGTCGTCGTGCTCGATGCCGTAGAGGGCTTCCTGAAGCAGGAAAGTGCTGAGGTAGAAGCGGGCGCGGGGCAACATCGTCTCCATCGCGGGATAGGCAGCGAATCCCTGCCGCACGAACGGCTCGCCATAGGTGAGAAGCGCCGCGACATCGAGCGCCGGATCACCCAGCCCTGCCGATCCGAAGTCAATTACCGCAGTCATGACTCCCATGAGCGCGTCCCAGAGCAGATTGCCGCTGCCAAAATCCCCGTGGATCACGGTCGGCATGAAGACGAAGTTGCCCGGATCATCGAGAAAGGCCGCGAACCGCGCCGCGATCCGCTCGCGTGCGGATGGTGGCAGATGCGGAAAGAGCGCGGCCTGGATCTCCGCTTCCAGATCGGCCCAGAGT
>JALYUS010000099.1 GCA_030853625.1 Chloroflexota bacterium | reverse complement strand
GCATGGCTGCTCGTCACGACCCTCAACTTCACGATCTGTTCGACACCGGAAGCAGCCGTCGCGTACGCCGGGTTGGCGCCGAACCCGTACGAGTCCGGTACCAGCGTGCGCGGGCGGAGGCGTATTGGGCATACGGGGAACGGGCGGATGCGCACGGCGCTCTATCTCGCGACGCTCAGTGCCGCGCAGCACAATCCCGTCATCAAGACGTTCTATGAGCGGATGCGTGCTGCGGGCAAGCCACCGAAGGTAGCGCGCTGTGCGGCGGCGCGCAAGCTGCTCCACATTGCCTGGGCGGTCGTACGCAATGAGGAAGATTTCGACCCGGAGTATGCGCAGCGGCACATTCAACAACCCGTAGCAGCGTGAGCCGGGAAAGTGCCCGGGAGAGTGAGGGGAATGCCCGAGACTGCCGATTCAGGGCTTGACAAGCGATACCGTATCTTCCGTAACACTGGGCCTTAGAGCGGTTTGAGATTCTATTGACCCGATGTTTCTGCTTGCAGGGCAAGCGATTTTGACGATAGACCGGTCCAGTAAGTACGAAATCCGCTCTAGCGTACAATAATTTCCGTTTCGCCAATCGACCCCAAAGTGGGGTCGTATCACGACATGTCTAAGCAGATACGGGGTGAATGATGCCCGGACGATCTCTTCTCAACCACTCACTGAGCCGCCATCGTTTCCTGCACGGATCGGTGGGGATGGCGCTCGCGGCGATCCTCGCAGCCTGTGGCGGCAAGGCAACAACGGCCCCGGCGTCCACTGCGACCGCGCTGGCGCCAACCACGGGCGGCGTTGCGTCCACTGTGCCCCCAACCGCCCCGACCGCGAACACTGTGGCTCCTGCATCCACGTCGGTGGCGGGATCACCCGCAGCGACACCGGGACCGTCGGCGACCGCCCCGGTCGCCTCGGGGGCGGCTTCACCCGCCACCCGTGCGCAAGAAGTCACATTTACCAGTGGTGCCGATACGATCTACGGGACGCTCCTCCTGCCGGAGACCAGCCAGGGGCGGAAACTGCCCGCCGCAGTCATCCTCGCCGGAAGCGGGCCGACGGATCGGGACGGCAATAGCAAGGTGATCCCCGGCCCCGTCAACACGCTTCGCGATTTCGCCGACGCGCTCGCCAGCCAGGGGGTTGCATCGCTGCGGTACGACAAACTGGGCAGTGGCAAAACCGGGCGGGCGAGCATTACGAATCCCGCCGCTATCGGCTTTGACCTCTTCGTTGCTGAGGCGCAGGCCGCCTATGCCTTTCTCCGGGCGCGGCCTGAGATGGACCCGCGCCGGGTGATCTTCCTCGGACACAGCGAGGGTGGCCTGATCGCCCTCGTCATCGCGGACCGGCTGAAGGGGAGCAGCGACGCACCGGAAGCGCTCGTGCTCGCCGCTCCGCCCGGATTCCCCTATCTGGAAACGATCCAGCGGCAGGTCACAGATCAGTACGCTCAGGCGCAACAAGCAGGAAAAGTGACGAAAGAGCAGGCAGACGCCGCCCTGATGGAACTGAGCCAGGTGATCGCCAGCCTCAAACAGACGGGGAAGGTTCCTGCGGAGATCACTACACCGGCACTCAAGCAAAGTTTCAATCCAACGAATGAGAAATTTCTCGCCGAGGCCGAGATGTACGATCCCCGTCAGATCGCCGCGACGCTCCCACCGACGCTGCCGGTGTTGGTGCTGCATGGCACGAAGGATCAGCAGGTGAGCACCGCTGACGTTCAGAACCTCATGCAGGGATTCCAAGCGGCGGGGAATGCGAGGGCGATGCTCGCGGAGTTGCCGGACGTGGATCACGTCTTCAAGGAGGTGCCGGGAACGCCGAATCCGGCGACCGATTACGGCAATCCAGCGCTGCATTTCTCAGCGGAAGCGACGGCCCGGTTAGTGACCTTCACGAAGGCGAACGTCTGACATGGACTCACCTCACGAAACGGAGAAACTCGTACGCTTCGGTCGCGACGCCGAGCGAGGCGACGAGCGGTGCGCGGGAGCCTGTCAGCCTGGGGTGTACCCCAGCCGGACAATCCGTTCCGCGCGTTCTTGTGAGACGGGCATCGCCGCCGTGCGCGTCCATTCAGTGACGTTTGGTCAATCTACCCCAGTTGCATTGGTCCCGCCAGATCGATACGATGCGGGGAGTGGCTAAAAGAGTAGGGGGAGGGAATCTCGATAGCGTCGGTCGGCGTTGATGACCCGCCGCCTGCGGTTGTAATGCCACACAAACAGCCGCACCGCTTCGTGTAACTTCTCCAGACTCCGGCTGAAACACTGGCTCCGCCGTTTGAGACGGCCCAGATACGTCCGCAAGTCCGCATTGATCCCCTCGATCGTGTACGTCTCCTCCTTGGCGATCGAGAGCTGATGCCACGCCGCATCGGGCCAGATGATCTCCGGATAGACCTCCGACCCATCGGTGCAATAGCGCGACGCCTCCGGCAGCGTGTCCGCCATCGTCTGCATCCCCGGCGCGTCGAAAACCCGTGTCATCCACTCGCCGACGATCAGCCGACTCTCCCGCGCGACGGCGATCACGACGAAGGCCGCCCCTTTTTTCGCCCAATGAACGTGTAGAGTTCATCCACCTCGACCGTCTCGCTCGGCGTCGCGTCGCTCACCCGCGTCGGCAGTCCCATCGCTGCCTCGGCGACCCAGTTGGCGACGCTCTGATGGACGACGCCGAGGATGCGACCAACGGCGCGCAGGCTCATCCCCTCGAGATAGAGGCGGACGGCCTGCTCATGGGTGCCCGCGCCATGCCCCTGCTCCTTCGGCGTCGGGGTGAAGGCACGCCGACAGGTCCGGCAGCGATAGCGTTGCGTGCCGGAACGATTGTGGCCGTCCTTGTCCAGATGATCGCGCGCCCCGCAGCGGGGACAGATAATAGGGTCCTTCCCGGTAGCTTCGCACCTCCCCGCCCTTTTAGCCACTCCCACGATGCGCGTCACTCGATCCCAGCATGCCGATGCGCAACTCGGCAACATATGGGAGGATATTGCCATGCGCATCCTGTTCACGACGCTCCAGTTCGCCAGGCATTTCCATCCCCTCGTCCCCACCGCGCGGGCGGCGGCGGCGGGCATCTTCGAGCGGCTCGGCACATAGGAGCATCGCACTCCCCCACCATCCGACTCCCCGCCCCCGCAGGGGCGGGGATACCCGCAGGAACACCGCGTGGGGCGTTCACGATGAAACGGAAGAAGACGAAAAGCATGGCACAGGCGACCGACCCCCCACGCTCTTTTCTCTTCGTGCTGTGGTCGGGGGCGGGAATGCGCCGCCGCAACTCGCGCTCGCGCGCCGTCTCACCGAGCGCGGGCACCGCGTCAGGGTGCTCGCGCCCCGTGCGTTGCAGGCAGCCATTGACGCAGCGCACTGCGTCTTCGTTCCGTTTCACGCGGTGCCGGAACACGACAGCAGTTCGATGCGTGACGATCTGGCAAAGGATTGGGAGGCGCGCACGCCCATCGGCGCCGCTGCCCGCGTGCGGGATCGGCTCATCTTTGGCTCCGCCCTCGCATATGCCGGAGATGTCGCGGCGGCGGTTGCGGCGGAACGCCCGGACGTGATCGTGACCGATTACCTCCTGCTCGGCGCCTATTGCATAATCAGGAGACCTCTTCGGCATGGAGGTGCGGGTCATGGGTACAGCCGAAACACGCGCAGACCCGCTCGGCGATCTCGTCCGCCGTCAGCAGGCGGGCGGGTTCGACGATCCGCCGCTTGCCATGCATCCACTTCGGCTCGATCGGATTGAGCCACGGACTCTTCGTTGGCAACGGACAGACGATCATCCGTACCGCTGCTTCCCCACGCTTGACCGCTCGGTTGTGCGCCGTGATCCATCCTCGCACTTCCTTACTGACGTGCCAACTGGCGTTGTCCCACACGAGCAACAACGCCCTCTTTCCCTCTGCTGCCAACCGTCCGCAGCACCAGTCGAGGAACTGCGTCGTCATCCCACTGATCGGGCGTCCGTCTACGAAGCGCAGCCACACCTGCTCGTCGCGCTTCCCCTCGTCGTCCCAACCCCGCACTAGCAGTCCGTAACTGGCGAACGCTTTCGGATCGGGATCGCGGCGTGCCACCAGTTGCTCGACCAGCCGCAGCGGCGCGTCCTCCGCCGTCCAACTCGCCAGATGTGGTCGCGCTACCCGACTCCACCAGACCTCGTCCGCGAAGCCGAGCGCCCAGTCGGGGTGCACCTTCGCCAAGCGGATCAGTCGGTCGCGTTGCTTTTTTTTCGCGTATACGCCGGATCGGGGCTGGTGATCCACTGCTTCGCCCGCTGCCAGCGCACGCCCAGCCGCGCGAGCGTGACCCGGATCGTCTCTCCGGTAACGCGCTCATCGGTGATCCCCTCGGTGGAAGCAATCTCCGCCGCCAGAGCGAGCGTCCACAGGCCGGTCGGCTTGCCGAAGACGCGCGGCGACTGGTGCAAGAGGGCGCGCAAGCGTTCGGCGGCCACCGCATCGAAGGCGGCGGCGATCCGATGGGGACGGGACGATCCCTCGGTCAGGGCGTCCAGCCCAGATCGGTTGAAGGCGTGGATCGCGTTGCGGGCGGTCTGGTCGTCGCAGCCCAAGTGCGCGGCGATCTGCGGAGCGCGCTCGCCGCGCGCAGAGGCGAGGAGGATTTGGCAGCGACGCAGGGTGAAGGCATCGGGCGAGCGAAGTCCGGTCATCAGTGCGTCGCGTTCGCTCTCCGCCAGCGGGCGGACAAAGACAGGAGTTCTCATAACCGA
>JALYUS010000097.1 GCA_030853625.1 Chloroflexota bacterium | reverse complement strand
GGCTTCCAGCCTGCGGGTCACTCAGGCTGGAAGCCTGCCACCACCACACCTACCGACTTTGAGACGCATCCGCTGGACGGCGTTCGACAGCGCCAATAACGATAACCCCGATAGGAAATGAACCTGCCTCGATGAAGAGAGCATTGACAAGTACGGTACTACACCGTACTATCTGAAGATGGTAGTTGACGTGACACCGCGTTGATCTTCATTGGTGGTCATGGGGGGTAATGAGATATGGCAACACAATCATCTGAGGCGACGCGCCGCCGACGGGAGCGCGCGGAGGGTCACGCGGATCGCCTTGATTTCAAATTGCAGGAATCGAAGAAGCGGATGTACCAGCGAGCGGCGGAGATCGCCGGAGAATCTCTCACAGCGTTCGCGGTGCGTGCGATGGATGCGCGGGCGGAAGCGGTAATTCGCGAACACGACACGACCGCCCTCACCCCCGAGGAAAGCGTCACGTTCATTGATCTGATGTGCGTACCACCTGCTTCAAACGCTCGGTTGGCGGCGAGGCTCGACGAGTACGAGGCATATTTCGGGAGCGATGCGTGAGCATTCCCGGCCTTATCATTGTTCCACTTGACGCCGCGTATTCCTGCGCGGCGTTTGATCGCGGGAACAACGAGATGAATACCTATGCGCACGGTCGCTTGCTTGCCGAGCATATCAGCCGCGTGGCAGGCGCTTTCGTCCTTCTTCATCCTCCCGACATGATGGTGCATGGCTTCTATACCCTCTCGCCAACCGAAGTCAAAAGTACACGCGCACGAACAGCGGGCATTATCGCCAGCCATCCCTATCCGAACGTAGGTGGCGCACTGCTCGGTCGCCTCGGTATCTCGATCGCAGTGCAGGGTCGTGGCTTTGGCAAACTCCTTGTCACGCACGCGATCAAGACATGTATAGATAATCCGATGCGCCCCCGATGCATCATCGTGGATGCGAAAGATGACGCGCTCTGTGATTGGTACGCAACGAACTGGGGGTTCGTGCGCCTCAGTCCGGACAAGCGGCGGATGGCGCTTCGCCTTCTCTAAAGATGCGTTGCAGGACGATACATGCCGAGCCGATTCGGGACGAGAAGCGCGTTCCTGTCTCCAGGGCGTCTGCGTTCTCGGCAGGATGCAGACGCCCTGGCGGGATCGCCGCGCCGCGAAACGATCCCGCTTACTGCTGTTGCCACTCACCCCAGACGGCGGTGCCGTAGGCGATCACTTCCGTCGCGTTCTCCATCACTTCCGAACTGTCGTAGCGGATACCGATGATGGCGTTGCCGCCGAGTTGCGCGGCATGGGCAATCATAATTTGATACGCCTCCTGCCGCGCTTGCTCCGCCAGCTCCGTGAGCAGAGTGACATTACCGCCTTTCATCGTCTGAAAAGCGGCGCCAATTTGGCCGCCGATCGAGCGCGAGCGCACCGTGACGCCGCGTACGACGCCCATGTTGTACCGAATCTTAAAACTGGGAATCTCGAATGCCGTTGAGGTGGCGCGGGGATCAATGGCCGATGCCTGCGGGGGTTGCTGCATAGGAAATCCTCCTCATCGTCGCGACGTGTGCCGCGCATTACCATACCAACGTCCAGTCTATCATGTCAGTTCCCGCGCATGAGATTGCGCGTGCGTCGTTTTTTGCGTGCGGTTCGACCGTTGACAGTAGGCGGGGTGATGGATACCGTAGATGATCATTGGCGGAAGGGGGAACGCGCATGACAGGAACAATCGTACGGACGCGGGACAGCAACGGGCGCTTCGTCCGCCGCCCCGCTGCTCCACGGACGCCGACTGCGGAATCGCCCGCCCGCACCCCGGCGACGAAAGCCTCAATCGCGCCGATCGAAGACATCACCGCGCCGGAGTGGTACTTCAACCGCGAACTCTCGTTGCTTGCATTCCAGTGGCGCGTCTTTGACCAGGCGCGGGACGCGGAGACGCCGCTTCTGGAGCGCGTCAAGTTTCTCTCCATCCTCAGCACGAATCTCGATGAGTTCTTTATGGTGCGCGTCTCCGGCCTCAAGCAGCAGATTGCGGTCAATTCCGCCGATGTCCGGCGGGACGGCATGACACCGCGCGAATCGCTGCACGAGATTCACAAGATTGTCCTGGAATTGATGGAGTCCCAGTGCCGGTACCTGGATAGAGTCATTATTCCCGCGCTGGCGGAGAATGATATTCATCTGCTCCCCTATGAGGAATTGAATGAGAGCCAGCGGAACGACGCGACCGAGTATTTCCTGCGCGAGGTCTTTCCGATCCTCACGCCGCTCGCGGTGGACTCCGGCCATCCCTTCCCGCATATCTCAAACCGGAGCCTGAACCTCCTCGTCGTCGTGCGCGACGAGGCGGGCGAGCATATCGCGCGAATCAAGATTCCCCAATCATTGCCGCGCTTCGTTCCCGTGCCGCCGACTGCGCCAATGCGGGATGCCTCCGGCATTCACCGCGCACGCGCCTCGGCCTGGCTGGAACAGGTGATTATCGCCAACTTATCGACGCTCTTCCCCGGTAAGGAGATTCTCGCCGCCTATCCGTTCCATGTCACGCGCGACGCGGACATCGAAATCCAGGAACTGGAAGCGGAAGACCTGCTCGAAACGATCGAGGAGCAATTGGAGCGGCGCGGGTTCGGGTTCGCCGTCCGTCTCGTCGTGGACGCGACGATGCCGGAAGTGCATCGCCTCTGGCTGATGGAGAAGTTGCAGATCTATCCGTCCGATGTTTACACGCTGAATGGCTATCTCGGCCTCGGCGACCTGATGCAACTGCTGCGCATTGACCGGCCCGACCTCAAAGACCCGCTCTTCGTGCCGCAGGTGCCGCCCGCGCTACGCGATAGTAGCAGCAGCGATATTTATGCGGCGATTCGGCAGGGGGATATCCTGCTTCACCACCCGTACGATTCGTTCGCGCCAATCGTGGATTTCATCGCGAGCGGCAGCACCGATCCGGCGGTCCGGGCGATCAAACAGACGCTCTACCGCGTCGGCAAGGATAGCCCGATCGTCGAGGCGCTGGCGGAAGCGCGGGACGAAGATACGCAGGTCGCGGTGCTCGTCGAACTGAAAGCGCGATTCGATGAGGAGAACAACATCGAGTGGGCCAGGGCGCTGGAAAGCAAGGGCGTGCATGTCGCGTACGGGATGATGGGCCTCAAGGTGCATTGCAAGGTCGCGCTGATCGTGCGGCGCGAGCAGGATGGCATCCGGCGATATGTCCATCTCGGCACCGGCAACTACAATGCAGGCACCGCCCGAACCTACACCGATCTTGGCCTGCTTACCGCAAATGAGGAAATTGGCGCGGATGTCTCGGACCTTTTCAACTACCTGACGGGCTACTCGGATCAGCGGGAGTACCGCAAACTGCTCGTCGCGCCCGTCAATCTGCGGCAGCGGATCACCGAACTAATCGAGCGCGAGACCGCGCGCGGTCCGAAGGGGCGGCTGATTTTCAAGACCAATCATCTTGTGGACGAGCGGATCATCGAGGCGCTCTACCGGGCGTCGCAGGCGGGCGTGAAGATTGACTTGATCTGCCGCTCGACGTGCTGCCTCGTGCCGGGTGTGCCGGGCTTGTCCGAGAATATCCGCGTCATCAGCATCCTCGGGCGGTTCCTGGAGCATCACCGGATTTATCTGTTCGGCAATGGCGGACGGGAGGAGATTTATCTCGGCAGTGCGGACCTCCACCCGCGCAACCTCGACCGGCGCGTCGAGGTGCTTTTCCCGATCGAGGATGCGGCGATCCGCACGCACATCCGCGAGGATCTGCTCGAAACCTATCTGCGGGACACCGACAAGGCACGCGTCCTCGGCCCGGACGGCCGCTACCGCCCGATCCCCCGCCCGGAAGGCGCCTCGCCCTTCAACGCGCAGGAATGGCTACTCACCGCCGCCACGACGGGCGCGGGCCGGTACGGGGATTGACGCGGTCTGCATGCGGCGAGCCTTACATCTTGTTGTTCTGGCCGATCAGATAGGTGACAAGAACAAGAATCGTCGCGGCGGCGGAGACGAGCGTCAGGTTGATCGCTTGCTCGCGGCCGCTGAACCGCTTGCGTACGTAGCCATGCTCCATGCCGACGGGGATGAGGACGATCAGCGCGAAGATGTAGTGGATGACGATGTTCCGCTTGCCACTTGCCAGAAGGCCGATGCCGAGCAGGTATTGGATCAGGAGAAAGAGCGAGGCGAGGTAGGAGACGTATTTTCCCGCCGCGATTGTCCGCCCGGCAATGCCAATCGCGTACAAGATCGTCGCTGCGAGAAACAAGATGAGGACGGCGGTGCCGACGAACATATGAACGGTATCCATGCGCTGCTCCCTCCCATGCGAGTGTCACGGCGTGCGACATCGAACGCCGGTTTCTGTTGGCGCTAGTGTAGCACCCAGCGGGGAGGAACGAGTAACGAGAGGGGGCAATCCCCTTGTTACTCGCTACTTGCTACTCCCCGCTGGGTGCTACTCGTTACTCGTCGCTACCGGGTCATGGGGACAGGAGCGGGGGCCGGTGCGGGCGGGGGCACACCGGCGGGGCCGGATGCGGGCGGCGCGGCGCGGCGCGGCGTGGGGTTTGTCGCTGGCATGGATGCAGGCACAATCGGGCCGGGCCGGGCTTCCGGTGGGCCGATATACGCGAAGCCATTCGGCACGGTCGCGATCTGGCCATCCGGGTTCTTGACGACGATGTTCACCGTCCCCGCCTGATGTGGTGGCGTTGTCACGACGATTGCTGTATTCGAGACAGCGGTCACGGGTGCGGGAAGACCATCAAAGGTCACGGTCGCCCCCGATTGGAACGCGCTGCCGCTGATTTTGACTGTTGTGTCGCCTGCGGTGGATGCCGCCGGTGGTGTCACTGCGGTGATCTGGGGCGGCGCGGCGGTGATCGTGAACGGAAGCGCAGCGGTCGTTGTCCCGTCGGTATTCGTGACCGCGACAGTGACGTTCCCTGCCGCCGGGAGATCCGCAGGTGTAATGCCGACCGTGATCTGGGTATCCGAGACGGAAAGCGCGGGACGCGGTACGCCATTCCAGAGCGCCATCGCGCCGGAGCGGAAGTTGCTGCCCGTGATCGCGAGCGTGAATGGCGCGCTTCCCACGACTGCTGTGTTCGGCGTCAGGCGTGTGGCTGTCGGCGGTGTCGTGTCAGGTGAGACGGCGGCCAGTGCGTTGATCCGCCCGAACTGCCAACTCGTGCCGGTACCGGCGACGCGATCCGCTGTGGCCTCCATGCGCTGGACGACTGCCTGCGCGCTCGTCCCCCACGCAGTGGACCAGAGCAGCGCCGCCAGCCCCGCGACATGCGGCGTCGCCATCGAGGTACCGCTGAGATAGGCGTAGGCGTTACCGTTGTTCTCGGGAAGATTTGGATTAACGGTGGAGTAGATTGCCGAACCGGGCGCGGCGAGTTGTACCCATCCGCCATAGTTCGAGAAGCCCGACCGGGCATCGTTGCCGTCCGTACTTGCCACCGCGACGACATGCGCGCAGTTCGCGGGCTGTATGGAGGCGGTCCCATCCTCGTTGCCTGCCGCCGCGACGATGACGACGTTCTTGCCCCATGCATAATCAATCGCATCCTGGAAGGTCTGCGAGCATGCGCCCGTGCCGCCAATGCTCATGTTAATGACATTTGCGCCGCTATCCGCCGCCCAGCGGATGCCGTCCGCAATCTGCGAGTCGTAGCCGCTGCCACCATCATCCAGGATTTTGCCGTTCAACAATTTCGTCTCATACCCCAGCCCCGCGACGCCGGTGGTATTGTTCGTCGTAGCGCTGGCAATCCC
>JALYUS010000096.1 GCA_030853625.1 Chloroflexota bacterium | reverse complement strand
CGAGAGATCGGTTCCCTCACCGGACTGCGGTTCATCGCGGTGCTACTCGTCTATTGCAGTCACCTATATTACAGACCCTCGCTTTACATCGATCGCCGCATACCGGGTATGGTGCAAACGTTCCTCTTTAGTGGCTTCAATGGGGTTTCGATTTTCTTCGTCCTGAGCGGGTTCGTCATCTGCTACAACTACTATGATCGGATGACGGAGAATCCGCGTGCGCATCTTTGGGAATATTTCGTCGCGCGGTTCGCACGCCTCTACCCGATATATTTGCTGACGTTCCTCTGGTTTTTCTCATCCGGGAACATCCAGAATCAACTGCATACGAGTCGCGCCATCATTCTTTCAAATCTCACAATGACGCAGGCGTGGAGTGCAAATCAGAGCGTCTACTGGGGCTACAATCCCGTCTCCTGGAGCCTAAGTATCGAGGCGTTTTTCTACCTGATTTTTCCGTTCCTCGCAGTGGCGCTTCTCAAGCGCCTGTCGCGCATATGGCAATTCATCGCGGTCGGCATTATTGTATCATCCGCACTCCTTGCTGCGGCGATGTGGTTCAGCGCCACCAGTGTTCCCGACTTTTACGGCTCTCCGCACTACTGGCTGTACCAACTACCAGCGACGCGGGTAGGCGACTTTGTCCTGGGATGCCTGGCCGCGCGGATCTACGTGCTGCGATCGTCCATTCCGGTAACGAAGCGTGAGGCAAAGATTGGCGGTGGCGCGCTGCTCGTCTGCATACTCGCCATCGGTGTGATCATGTGCATCAATGTACCGGCGCTGATCCCGTTCCGGTTCGGCCCCGCATATGCCCCATTCATCGTCGTCGCGATTTACTGCCTAGCACGCTACAACACGCTTTCCAGTCGCGTACTGAGCACCAAACCGCTCATCCTGCTTGGCGCGGCGTCATACTCGTTCTATCTCATTCATGCCATCGTGATTGATGCCGTAGCGGTCCCGGCATCGGCAATCGGCGCGAAGAGCGCCTACCTGCATGATGTCTTGATCTTCGCTGCCGTGACGATCCTCTCGCTCGGTGCATATACCTATGTCGAGATGCCGGCCCGCAAATTTCTCCGACGCACCCTGACGCGCCAGCGTTCGCCGGTTCTGCAACCGTCCATTGCCGGGATACCAGGGGAGCCAGGGATAATGAATGGCTGGGAACCAGAGCGGCAAGCGCGCATGGGGACTGTGATAGACGTAATTCCTGACGAGAAGCCAGTGTTGATGGTGGAGCCTGTCCAGACAAGCGACCACCCAGATGGCAAACGCGCGCCTCTCTCCCTTCGCCAGCGTCATGTCGCCGCCATCGTCATCCTCGGTTTTATTAGCTGCATCTTCTTCGGGTCGCTCTTCAAAGGAGAGACGTACTCCGATGTGGCGAGCCAGCAGAACAATCTGTATCCCTGGGCCGCGACGCCGCATCCCCGATCTAAGGTAGTCCAATGGGACCAAGCGGATACGTACTTTCCGTGGCAGGTCTTCATCAGCCATGCCTTTCACCGCCATGAGTTCCCCCTTTGGAATCCCGATAGTTTTCTCGGGCAACCCTTCTTCGCGAACGGCCAGAACAGCCTGCTCTACCCGCCGCGCATTCTCCTCGCGGTGCTTGTGCCGCCGAATCGCGTCCACGACCTGCTGCTGCTCTCGCACATGCTGCTCGGTGGCGTCGCGATGTATTTCCTGCTCGCGCGGCAGCGCCTCGCGTTTGCGGCAGCGCTGTTTGGGGCCGTCGCGTGGATGCTGAATAGCTTTATGCTTGTTTGGATGGCACTGGAGACGTATCTCGTCATCGAAGCGTGGCTGCCGGTCGCGTTCCTGCTCGTCGCTGCGGTCGTCTATCGGCGTTCCTGGCCTGCGGCAGTCGGCCTCGGTGTGGTGATGGCGCTGATGTTCTGGGGTGGCAGCACGCTCTTCGTCGAGGTCACCGCGATCACCATCGGCGCCTACGCTGCGTATCTTCTCCTGCGACCGGTGTGGGCCTCCCGTCGGCGCCACGGCCTCACTGCCGCCGCTGCACGCATCGCGCGCAAATGCCTGCCATTCGGTGCGAGTGCCATTCTCTTTCTCGGTCTCATCGCCGTCCAAGCGCTGCCGACTGTTGAATTGACCGCCACCACCACCCGCGTAGCGTATTCACTTGAGCAGTTGACTGCGCCAGGGGGCATGCATGTCGTGCTGGCGGATCTCGGCTCTTTCTTTCTCCCACGGCGTTATCCGATGACCGAGATTTACCATCATCTCCTTTTCCTCGGCACGCCGACAGCGCTTCTCGCCCTCATCGGGCTTTTCCGCCGCCGTCCGCTCGCCCGTTATGCACGATGGCTCGCGATTATCGTACTCCTCCTCGGGCTTGGCACGCCGCTCGCTGCGATCCCCTACCATCTCGTCCCCGGCTTCAGCAATATGTTCCTGGGCCGTCTGATGTTCCTCTTCGCCTTCGGCGTGGCGATCCTCAGTGCGTTCGGCCTCGACCTCGTCATCCGCCGGGGGGCGCGTGTGCCGCGATGGCTCTACCGATCCATTCCCTTTGTGGGATCGGCTATCACCTGGTCGTCGCGTTTCATCAGGTCGCGTGTTCCGCGACGTACCTTCGCCGGTGTGGTATCCGCATTGCTCATCGGTATCGTTGTTCTCCAGATGTACGACTTGAGCAGTGACGTGAACCGCCACCAGCCAAGCGATCCCGCGTACCTCTACCCGAAGACGCCGATTATCCAGCAATTGGCGCAGCAGGGTGATGTGCGCATCATGCCGATCATACCGTTCTTCTATGCGTCCGATGCGATGATGTTCGATATGCAACGTATCGGGGGGTACGATAGCCTGGTTCCGGCACGGACGATCAATCTGGAAACGGTCGTGGGGAGCGGCGACACGGTGCAGCAGGTCTATAATCAGCCGGTTGACGGCCCATTCACCGAAATATTCCAGGTCCCGCACGTCCAAGTCCGTTACGCGCAGCGATTGGGGATCACAGACATCTTGACCGCCCCGACGATTGACCCCAACCCGTGGTGGACTGCGAGCGTCCAGTTGGCACATCTCGACCTGGCATACGCGGGTCCCGACGGATACGACTACACGGTGCGCGATACGATGCCGGAATCCTATCTCGTCGGGCAATGTGAGCAAGCCGACAGCCCATTCAATGCGCTCCAGCGTTTCACTGACTTGACAGCATTTGATCCGACGCAATCGGTGATCGTCGAGGCGGGATCGCGCCCAGTCAATGCCCCTCCGTGTGCGCCCGTCGCGGGCGCACCATCCTACGAAGCGGTCGGGAGGGCGCGCATCACGCACCGCGATCTGAATACGCTGACGCTTGACGTGAACGCATCGCGCGACAGCTGGCTGGTGGTCCTGGATTCGTGGGATGCCGGATGGAAGGCGACGGTTGATGGAAAGCCGGTCCAAGTCCTGCCGGGGAACTACGCCTTCCGCACGCTCCCCGTCACGGCGGGTCGGCATACAGTCCAGATGCAGTATCTGCCCCGCTCCTTTGTCGTGGGAAGGGATATTACCGAGGCAACGCTATCTGTCACCGGGATCGCGATCGTGGTCTCGGTCGTTGCATCAATCCGGCGCCGACGTGGTCAAAAGCGACGCGTGCGCGCGGCTGAGATGGCGGGTGAGGAGACGCGATGAAGACACGATCGTGGACGCCGCGACTGGAGTTGGCGACCATTAAGAACGCGCTCGGACGCATCCGTCGGTGCGACGAGTATGATCGGACAATCGCACTCTATCTCGATTTGATGGAACGCTGCCTCGTCAATCGCATCTACTCGGAGTTGGAGAGCAGCCACGACCCAGCACTTCGCGCGGATGGCCGCGACTGGCCCACGGCAGCGCACACGATGATCGGTGCGAAGCGGCTCGCGAACGTGCGTTTTTGTGTGGAGGACGTGCTGCGCAAGAACGTTCCCGGGGACCTCATCGAGACCGGCGTCTGGCGCGGCGGCGCGAGGATCCTCATGCGCGCGATCCTCAAGGCGTACGACGTCTCGGATCGAACGGTGTGGGTCGCCGATTCTTTCGCGGGGCTACCGCCCCCGGACCCCGCGCGCTACCCGCGGGATGCCGGTGATCCCCATCACACATTTCCGCATTTGCGCGTCTCACTCGACGCTGTCCGGGAGAACTTTGCGCGCTACGGGCTGCTCGACGATCAGGTACGTTTTCTCGTCGGCTGGTTCCGCGACACGCTCCCCGTCGCGCCCATCGCATCCCTCGCGGTACTCCGGCTGGACGGCGATTTGTACGAGTCCACGATGGATGCGCTACGGAGCCTCTATCCGAAACTCTCCGTCGGCGGATACTGCATTGTGGACGACTACGGCGCACTGCCGACATGCCGGGAAGCGATCAACGACTACCGCCGCGAGCACCACATCGAAGAGACGGTGGAAAAAGTTGACTGGACGGGTGTCTACTGGCGACGCTCCCGGTAAACCTCATGCGATTCCACCACTGCGGATTGAAAGTGGAGGATACGACGTTGATTTCGACAGGACAGTGAGGAGTGAAATGGAAACGGACCAGAACATGCCGACGCGCCAGCCCGCGTTCGAAATCTATACCCGCCACCCCGAGTCTCAGCCCGACGGCCAACCCCTCATCACTATCACCAAGGGCGGTCGCTTCCTGCTCAACCCGGAAGCCTTCGTGTCCCTCAGCTTCCCCCGGAAGGTGGAGATGCTCTTCGACCGCGCCGCCCGCATCGTCGGTCTCCGCTCGGTGCCGACGGCGACGCGACATGCGCTCTGGGTCGTCCCGCGCAAGCAGGAGTTCCGCAATGGCGACGCGGATGGTGCACCGCAAGTGTACGTGATCGAGGCGGCGGCCTATCTCGCGCACTACGGCATTCGTCACGGCAAGAAGCGCCGCTACACGACGGGCAAGGTCGCAGACGTTCTGACGATTCACCTCGACACGCAGAGCAGCGCGCCAACAGCTGATGACGCGCTTGCGCAGGACGATACGCGACTCCCCAAGCCGAGATGGTGACGGCGACGCCGCGAGCGAGACGTTGAGGCGAGCGTTCGCGTGTCGTGGCGTCCGTCGTATACTGATCGCCGGAATGCGGGAGAAGCGGAAGGTACGGACGGATGCGACGTGGCATTTCACCGGGGGCGTTGATCGGCATAGTCTTTCTTGTTGTCGGGGCGCTCTTTGCGTTCATCGTTGTTGCGGCAGTGAAGCAGCAAACGCCGACTTCCCCGACCGCACCTCCCGTTGCCGTTTCATCCCCCGCACCGGTATTGCCTCCGCCAACGATCGCGGTTGACGCGCTTCTGAAAGCGTCCGGCGCAACCACCTACTCGCTTGACAGCCTGAACGATACATCGTTCGCGACACCGCCACCGATGCCGATCAGGATCCCGAACGGTACGGCGATCACGGTGCGTGGTTGGGCGGTAGATGTCCCGAACAGCGCGGCGGCTGGCGGCGTCATTCTCTCGGTGGATACCACAAACTATGTGGCAACCTATGGCGTGGACCGGCCGGATGTCGCGACCGCGCTGGGAAATGCTGCGTACACGAAGTCCGGTTTCACGATGATCTTTCCGGCAAATACGCTTGCGTCGGGCCGGCATACGATCGCGATCAAAATCCTCACAAAGGATCATACGTCGTATTATCAGCCTGATCAAAAGGTGGAGATAGAGATTGGTCAGCCTCTCGAACCCCTCCAGCAACTGAACGAGACAACGAAGTACTCCATTGATAGCCTCAACGATACGTCCTTCGCGCAACCGCCTCCCGCGCCGATCCGCGTTCCCGCCAATGGCACGATCACCCTGCGCGGATGGGCGGTGGACACGCGCGCCAATCGTGTCGCGGGCGGTGTGATTGTTTCGGTTGACGACACAATGGATTTCCAGGCAACCTATGGCGTCGAGCGGCAGGATGTTGCCGATGTGCTCGGGGATCCCGCCTACCGGTTGTCAGGCTTCAACACAACGTTCTCCGCCGCCGCCCTTGCGCCCGGCATGCATACGATCAGGATTAAAATCCTCACGAACGACCGTACGTCGTATTATCAGCCGGATCAACAGATAGTGATCGAAATTGTCTAAGGGGGCTGTACGTGTATGCAGAATGAAGGGATAGGACGCGGGTGGTCATCCCGGCTCGACCGCGCCGTTTCTCCGCGCGCACGGGAATACGCGATCGCGGCGGCGGTCTTTCTCGCGCTGACCATCGTCTTTTTTAACCCCGTCTTTCGTGGCTTCACCTTCTCCTCCGTCGGCGCACGGCAGAATTCGTACTATCCCTGGAAAGCCACGCCGACACCTTTCTTCGACATGTACCCGCAAGTGGATCAGGCGATCACCTATTATCCCTGGCAGGTCTTCATCAATCGCACCCTCCGCGATGGCTCCATTCCCCTCTGGAATCCCTCGAACTTCGGCGGCCAGCCTTTCCTGGCCAACGGTCAGAACGGCTTCTTCTATCCGCCCAAATTCCTGCTCTCACTACTCGTCTCCGCGAGTTGGGTCCACGATCTGCTTCTGATCGCATCGGTCTTTTTCAGCGGATTGGCGATGTTCGCGCTGCTCAAAGCGTATGGCGGCGGCTTCGCGGGCGCGCTCCTCGCCGGGGTCGCGTGGATGTTCAATACCTATACGCTCTCCTGGCTGCACTTCGAGATCGCCGCGCCGGTCGCGGTCTTCCTACCGCTCGCCGTGTACTGTATCTATCGCTCCGCGACCATGCGGTCGTGGCGGCTGGCGATCGCGGCAGGGGCCGCATTGAGCATGATCTTTCTCGGCGGCAGTGTGCTGTATGGGGCGCTTGTGAGCATTGCCTGCGGGCTGTACGCGCTCTTTCTCTCACTCCGCCTGCTCTTGCCGCTCCAGCGGTCGGCGCTCCGGCGCGCGGGGATGATGGCATTGCTCCGGCTCATGCTCATCCCGCTCACGACCATCGGAGTCTGTGCGGTGCAGGTCGTGCCGTCGCTTGTCTTGAGCCAATACGGCGCGCGTGCGGCGATCCCGTATGATGCGTTCCATACGGCTTTCGCCGTCCGGCCCTCCACCTTCGGGTACACATTTCGCGCGCCGCCGCTGATACCGCCCACGCCGGGATTCACCGCCAATGATTACCTGATACGGACGCTTCCACTCCTCTATATGATGGCGTTCAATGGCCTTCCCATCGCGCTCTTCGCGCTCATCGGCCTCTTCCAGCGGCGAGCGGGCGTCGTCTTCGGGCGGGTGCTGCTCATTGGTACATTTCTCACCCTCATCGGGACCCCTGCGACCTGGCTGGCGTATCATCTCGTGCCGGGCTTCAGCGGGTTCGTCGGGCTGGGGCGCGCGCTCTTTCTTTGGAACTTCGCGGTGGTCCTGCTCGGCGGCATCGGCCTCGACGCGCTCCTTCGCTGGGCGCGAAATCCCTCCGTGGCGTCCCGCCGGTTCCGGATGCATGCGGAGGGCGTTGCCACCGCCCTCCGCCGTAATCAGGAGCGCATCTTCGGCGCGGTCAGCGCACTCGCGGTCGTCGCGGTTATCGTCACGGTTGCCCAACTCGGCGCCTACGACCGCGCGATCAATCCGCCATTCGAACCGCGGCAATCGCAATACCTCTACCCGGAAACGCCCTTCACCACAGCACTCCGGGCCGACCAGAAGGCCCGCCCACCGGAGTCCCCGCAGCGGTTCATCCCGTTACGGCTCTCGACCACGCTCGAGTCGGGCCAGATCCTCGCGAACTCACAGCCCATGCTGTTCGCGTTCGAGAGTGTCGGGGGATTCGAGAGCCTTGTGCCGGATCGCACGGTCGCCCTCTGGCGCGTCGTCGAGGGCGAATCGCCCACCGACGCACTCGCGACAAAGCTGCAAGCCGCGTTTATGCCGGCATTCCGCGTCGGCTCGACACGGTTCGATCTGCTCCCCCGGCTCGGCGTGAATACGCTGATCACTCCCCCCGGCATTGACGCGGATCCGAGCTGGAATGGCGATCGCCTGGCTCCGCTGCAAATGCGCGGCTCCTATCTTGGCGCGGGCGGCGGCGTGATAGACATTGTGGCGCCCGCGCCGGTCTCCCGCGCGTACGTCGTCCATATCGCGCGTTACGCGGCGACGCCGCTCGATGCCCTGCAACAGTTCACCGGCCCTACGTTTGATTATCAGCATGCGGTTATCCTCGAAAATGGACGGACGGTGCAGACGGGCACGCCGCCCGCCGCGCTTCCCGATGACCACGCCAGCGTGCAGTATCATGGCGTGAACGATGCGACGATTGATGTGACGACGGCGGCGCCCGGTTGGGTCGTCCTCACCGACATGTGGGATCCCGGCTGGCATGCGACGATTGGCGGCAGCCCCACCGACATTCTTCACGCCGACTTCGCGTTCCGTGCCGTCCCTGTCCCCGCCGGAACGTCGCACATCACGATGCGCTACCGTCCAATCGAATTCATTGTCGGAGCCGCGACGACGGCCGGCACGGTAAGTGTGATCGTCCTTGTGCTGATAGGCGCGGCACTGTCTAGTCGGCGCAAGCGGCGCTCTGAGCGACTGCCCTGAAAGCAGCATGCGCCAGATTGAGCCCCGCGCGTTTGGGGGTGACCGAGACTGTGACCGCTTTCCTCCTGGCTACCGAAATTATTGAGGGGTTCCGCAGGATACGGTGGTGGTAGAATCGCGCGAGTCCACGCCACGTGCTGTGGGTGCGGGTCTGAGTTATGCATGGAGGCGATACGGATGAGTGAATCAGCGACCGATAACTTGCTTCGCATTCGTGGCGAGCGGGGATTTATCCCCTTGCTCCCGCAGACGCTGGAAAAGTACCGCCATTTCTGGCCGAATCATGTCGCGAATTTGAGCGCAACCGTCACACCATGGCAAGGCGAATACAACGCATGGCCCGAAGCGCGCGTCTACAATGGCTGGTTCGAGTGCGGCGATGCCGAACTCTATTATTCAATGATCCGCACCTTACGCCCGAATCTCATTATCGAGGTTGGCAGCGGTTTCTGTACCCGATTCGCCGTTGACGCGTGCATCAAGAATGGCAAGGGTCGCATGATCTGCATTGATCCGAACCCACGGACTGACCTGCCGGATTTTGTCCGTTTCGAAAGGCGGTTCGTGCAAGAAATAGATCTGACATTGTTTGAGCAGTTGGAAGAGAATGACATCCTCTTCATTGATACCAGTCACGAAGCGGAAGAGGCGCTCTACCACTACCAGATCCTCGATTGCATCGCTCCCGGCGTGATGGTGCATCACCATGACTTCGCCTTCCCCAACCTGCCGGAATGGCCGGAGGAGAATGTCATCATCAGCTACTACATGAACCATCCCGGTGAGTGGGAGGGGTTCACGAACAATGCGCTCGCGCGGGACGAACTCGGCGCCGAGCGATACGCCGCGCTTTTCCCGCATTATCGCCACGCGCCGTATCGCTTCCCCGGCTCCATTTATACCCGCAGACGTTTCCTCTCAGAGCGGGAGCGGCACTACCAGGAACTGCGCGAGGAATATACCCGGACGGCGGACTATGCCCGGCATGTCGTCACCGAATATGGGCGGGCAATGGAGCGGGTCAGGGTGCTTGATGAGGTCGTCAACCGCCCCAGCCTCGCCGCGCGTGCGCTGCTAAAGGGCATCAAAGGCGTGGTGAGGCGCAGGGATCGTTCCTGACACTACACCATCAACGAGGATGGGCATTCGGTGCGTAGAAAGATGGACGGCGCAACAGATGGAGGCGGTTTGATCCGCCCCCATCTGTTCCGCCGTCGCTACGATCACTTTTAATGACGGGGCTTCGGCAGGTTAGATTTCGGCAATTTCACTTTGAGATCCGGAATCTCTACCTTCGCTAGCCGCTCCGCCTTGACGTCGGCCCGCTTCGCGACCAGCCGCCAGCTGAATGTGCCGTTCAGGTCAGACGCTTTCTTCCCCTTCAGCGAAGCAATCTCCTGGTCCGCGCCAACTGTGCAGCCCGTTGATGTCTTATCCTGAACGGAAAGATGGTGATGCGTCCCTCCATCCTCAGTCAGGAAGACATGGTAGTCATTGAGATGCACGAACTGCCCGAACCCAGGGTCAATGGTGACGCTGGCCTTGCCGTTCGTGATCGTGCCAGTGCCGAAATCCTCAAACCAGCTATCGGGCGCTTCCACACAGTACATCAGCCGGTAGTCACCCGCCACATCCTTGACGACCGCGCTCTTGGTACCCGACACCCCGAAGCTCCCGGTAACGATCACGTTGCCATTGAAGTAACCCGCGATCGTGGCGCCACCCGAGGCGACGGAACCGAATGCGATGGCATTAGGGTTAGTGGCGATGCCGATCAATCCCGCTGCACCTGGCTGGTTCCCGGACTGGCCAAGGACACCATACAGGCCACCAGTGCTGATGCCTTGGACACCAATCCCCGTATTGCTCTTCCCGTAGACACCCGTGCCACTGTCCGAATTGCCGGCGACCCCGGAACCGCTCGCGCTATCTCCAAACGCACCGGTACCGTTTGGCCCCTCGCCAAAGACGCCGACGCCCTCCAGGTCGTTGTTCCGACCGAAGACACCGGCATTCGACACCGCCTGATCAGGATTCGTGGTGTAACCCTGAATGCCGTCGCCATGGTTGTCGAGAGCGCCTGTGTAAAAGTTATTCCCAATAACAGCGGGAATGGTTTGCGAATGGGGGTCTAAGATCATATACGTCGTCGTACCAAAGAAGGTAGTCGCTCCGGCGACCACATCACCGTCGGTACCGGCCACGACTGGCTCAGCCGACTGCTTGGCGAGGACGCCCGCGACAAGGGCCGCTGCCCCCGCGATCAAGCCACGTCGCTTGAGCGCTCCACGCTTCTCATCTACTGCCTGTTCCCCTTGCACGTCGTACTGCTCAGACATTCCCCTACCTCCTAAATCTGGAACCACCAGAAGACCGCCGACAGTGTACCACATTGAGATATGTCAAGGGAATTATGATAACACGAAAAATTTCCATTGCAACTAACCCCATCCGACGTTCGGCGCTATTCGCACGCTGGTTTCGTGCAATGAAGAGGCATGGGTTGTCTTAATATGTCATACGAGACGGCATGGCGCGCAATCATGACGGTCGCCGCATGCCCTTCCGGGCGAGCGTAATGAGACGATGGACAGGCGTAGTACGGATGCGCGCACTGACCACCGAGCGTATGGTCGGCGCCGCCGCCGTCTGCTCGAGATGGGCGATGTAGGCCTGCGTCCGGAGGTTATACGCATCGCGTGTGGCGACTTCCCGCTCCAGCCGCCTCGCGTAGCCGCTCGTCTCCTCGATCGTCGAGCGCATTTTCTTCACTTCATCGTAGACCTGCATCGCGCCCATCCGGTCCCCCTGCGTGCCCTTCCACGGCGCGCGACAGAAGTCAACGATCGGCTGGCTGGCAACCTCCCATGTATGCGATGCCGCG
>JALYUS010000095.1 GCA_030853625.1 Chloroflexota bacterium | reverse complement strand
GTCCCGCGTACGCCCTATCAGGCGAAGTTCAGTGTTTCGTACTGCGTCGCCGCCGCGCTGGTCGAGGGCGTCGTCGGCCTGGAACAGTTTGACGCGGCGCGTTTCGACGCCGATGGCGTGCGCGATCTGGCCATCGCGGCGCTGCTCGATCGGACGACCGTACGCGTTGATCCGGCCCTGACCGCGCGCTATCCGCAGCAGTGGCCGGCCCGCGTGACGATTCGCCTCGCGAATGGCGAGACGGTTGAAAGCGCCGCCAATTATCCGCGCGGTAACCCTGAGAATCCCGTCCCCTTCGCGACGCTCGAAGCGAAGTTCCGTGGTCTCGTCACGCCGCGCTACGACAGCGTCCTCGCGGACCGCGTCATCGCTGCCGTGCGCGACCTCGACCGGACGCGGAATGTGGCAGCGATGATGCGTGCGATCCAGTCTGGTATTGCGTTGCCGAGCGGCACGGCATGATTCGCTGATCGAGAATCGCTCAATTTCCTTGACCGACTTTGAGACGCATCTCCGAAACGCTGCCACCGTCCGCGAACGTTATGTTATGATGGCTGGGGAAAGACAGGGACGTGGGGCGGACGGGAGGTAGGATGGAGCGGCGCGAAGCAGGGGCGGGTGGGGAGATCGCACGCGTGCTGGTTGCCGCGCTTTTGCTCATCTTCGCGCTCGCACAGGGGCCGGTGATCGAATCGCTCTTTCCGCTTGATGTCACGCCGAATCTTGTGCTTGTGCTCCTGACTCTCTGGGTGGGCTACCACGGCCTGCGCGAGGGGATGGCATGGGCATTCGCGGCGGGTTTCCTGCTCGATCTGCTCCTGTTCGCACCGCTCGGCGCGCACGCCCTCGCCTTTATGGCGGTTGCCCTGGCAATTGAGCCGGTGCGGCATATCGCATTCGGCGAGAACCATGCCTGGGCGCTCGTTGCAGTCTTCGTCGCCGCGCTCCTGAGTGATTTCGTCTTCATTCTTGTGACGAACGCGGCGGGGCATCCGTTGCGTTTCGATACGCTCTGGCGGTTCAGTATTGCCCGCGCGCTCACCGATGTACTGGCGGCCGTCATTCTCATGCCGTTCGTACTCTGGATGCGCCGGTGGGGGAAACATGCGGATTTTGCGTCGCACTAATCACCGACGGTACGGCTCGCAGCGGCTCGAATTCCGCCGCTTTGGCACGCCGACCAAAGATTCGCCGAAAGAGAAGAGCGCGGACGAAGTCTTTTTGGGCCGCCGGATGTTCATCTTCAAGGGTCTTGCCGCCGGGTGTTTCGCGGCGGTGACGGGGCGCATTGGCTACCTGCAACTCGGCAATCAGCAGAGCGCGACGCAGGACGCGGTGACGCAGAACCTCCGCAAGCAGGTCGTGAAAGCGCCCCGCGGACTGATTACTGATCGCAACGGCGCCATTCTCGCCGAGAATCGCAAGGCGTGGGGTCTCGCGCTGATCCGTTCCAAGTTGCCGAAAGACCCGGCACATCGGGAAGCGATGTTCGCCGAAGTCGAGAAGTACGTGCCGTTGGATTGGGCGATCACCGTTCTCCCCTTCGGGCCGCGCGCCTTGCCTGCCACGATCGAGGAAGCCGCGAAGCGGTTGGCGCAATACAGCACGACGTATGATGACATCAACATCGGTCGGATGCTCCGCCGGGCGAATCAGCAGCCAATCCTCATTGAGAAGACCCTGGCCAAGGAGGAAGTTCCGCCGATCAGGAACGCGATCGGTGACATCCCCGGCATCGAATTCATGCGGTATGCGGAGTTTCTCGTCTCCCCCGCGAACCAGCCCGACGCGAATCGCCCGACCCTCGTGACGCGCGGGCTGGATCGGCTTGTCGCCCTTGCCCTCGACGCAAATGTTCTTGATTTCCCCGGCATGGTCGTGGACGAAACGGTTCTCGCGCGGCATTATCCGCTTGGCAGTCTTGTCTCGCACGTCGTCGGCTACCTCGGACCGGTGATTACGGAAGACCTTCGCAACGACCCGGTGACGGGCGACCCCATCTATCAAGCAGACGATGTGATCGGCCGGTTGGGCTTAGAATCTGCGCTTGAAGACGAGCTGCGCGGCAAGGAAGGCACGCGCGTGTATCTTGTGGATAGCCAGGAAGTTGACCGCGGGACCTCTCAGTTTATCGCGGCGACGCCGGGCAAGAACCTCGAACTGACGCTCGATGTCAACTTGCAGAAAGCGGTTCAGGATGCCCTCCTGAAGCAGTTGCCACTCGCCCAGGCGAATGCGCGTAAGGTGGACCCGAACGCGGCGGTACAGTCGGCGGTCGCCGTCGTTCTTGATCCGCGCAATGGCGAAGTCCTCGCGATGGTCAGTCTGCCTGCCTACGATGATCAAGTCTTTATTGATGAGAAGGATCGCCAGCAGATCAAATCGTATCTCACCGACGATGTGACCAAGCCGATGCTCAACAAGGCGTTGTATGAATTGTACGCGCCGGGGAGCACGCTGAAGCCGTTCATGGCGTCGGCGGGGCTGAATGAGGGAACGCTGAAGCCGGACACCAGCTTTTACTGCCCCGGCACAATTTACGTGCAATATGGGCTGGATGAGAATACGCGGGATCCCAAGCCGTGCTGGGTGGTGAAGAGTGGCGTCCCGCCGCACGGGTCGCAGACCGTGGTTGAGGGGATCATGAACTCCTGCGACATCTTCTTCTATAACGTCGGCGCGCCGCACCAGATTGATCCCACCACGGATAAATACCTGCATTATTACGAATATCTGCCCACGGGTGTCGAGAAGCATGACTTCCAGGGGCTTGGTATCGAGGCGATGGATAAGTACTTCACAGATTTCGGCTTCGGCACGAAGAGCGGCATGACCGACCTGAGCGGCGAACAGGTCGGTATCGTCCCCACGCCGCAATACAAACAGGACATTACGAAGGCGGACCATCCGCCGAGTGGCGATGTGTGGGCGCTCGGCGACACAATCAATGTGACGATTGGGCAGGGATACTTTACCTGCACGCCGATGCAAATGGCGGTCGCGACGGCGGCAATCGCCAACGGCGGCACATTTTACCGCCCGCATCTCGTCCGCCGGATCACCGATGATACGGGGAATGAACTCCAGAAGGCGGATACACGCCCGCTTCGCCAGTCGCTCGTCAAGCCTGAGCATCTGGACCTTGTGCGGCAGGGAATGCGTGCGGTCATCGCGGATAAGCGCGGCACGGCGTTCGGCAAAATCAATGTCCCCGTCGAAGTCGCCGGAAAGACGGGTACGGCGGAGTACGGGGAGGCGATTGCCGTCAAAGGCAAGCCACTCGTGTACCAGCGACAGCACGCGTGGTTCACGGCGTTCGCTCCCTATCAGAACCCGGAGATTGCTGTCGCGGTGCTGATCGTCGGTGGGGGCGAAGGGACAACGTTTGCCGCACCGGCCGCGAACGATATTCTCAATGCCTATTTCAAGGGGCGAGCGACGCCCCAGGCGTAACGATGGGTATGGCGGTAGGGACGGGGGCGTAGGGTGAACGAGTCGCAGGCACGGCTACCGCGTATCGTCGTCCGCGGAACGCGGGACGGTCTCGTCATCGTGCTGCCCGAACGTGGGACGACACGGGAACTCGTGCAGTCCCTCGGGCAGCGAATCGCCGGGGCGGAGGGCTTCTTTCGCGGCGCGGAGGTCGTGCTCGACTATGGCACGCGCACCGTCATCGCGGAGGAAATCGCCGTCCTGCGGCAGGTGCTCGACGAACGCGGCATCACGCTCCGCACGGCGACGGCGACTGGCTTCGACAGCCGCTCGACCCTCCGCGCGTTGGGGTACAGCCCATTGAGTGCGATGCCGCAGCCGCCCGTGCGCGGCGACGAGTCGCCGCCCCACGTCCCGGCCATGCCGCGCGATGAGTTGCCGACGCGCTACGTCCGCCGCACGTTTCGCTCCGGCATGTCGCTCCATCATCCCGGCCATCTGACGGTGCTGGGTGATGTCAATCCGGGCGCGGAACTGACGGCGGCGGGGGACATCGTCGTCTTTGGCTCGATTCGCGGCGTTGTTCATGCCGGGGTAATGGGCGATACTGGCGCGATCATCGCCGCCCTGCTGATGACGCCGACCCAGTTACGGATCGGCACGATTTACGGGCGCCCCGGCGAGCCGAACGCCGACGATCCCGCCGATCTGGCGCAACGCGGCGAGGCGCCCGGCATCGCGCATCTGGACGGCGGCGAACTGATCATCATACCGTGGTACGGCGGGCGCGACGTGCCGCCGCTACGTGAGAAGTAGACAGTAAACGGTAGACAGTAGTCAGAAAGGTCTGATTCCGTTCTGTCTACTGTCTACTGTCTACTGCCAGGGGGGTAGATGGCCGGACAGATCGTGACAATCACTTCCGGCAAGGGCGGCGTCGGCAAGACGACGACGACCGCCAACATCGGCACCGCGCTCGCGATGCAGGGCCGCAACGTCGTACTGATTGACGCGGACATCGGCCTCCGCAATCTCGATATCGTCATGGGTCTGGAAAACCGCATCGTCTACGACCTCGTGGATGTCGTCGAGGGGCAGTGCCGCGTCCGGCAGGCGATGATTCGCGACAAACGGTTCCCGAATCTCTCGCTCATCCCGGCGGCACAGACGCGCGACAAGGAGGCAGTCTCGCCCGAACAGATGGCGGATCTGACGCGCGAACTCGCGGAGAGCCACGACTTCGTGCTGGTGGATTCGCCCGCCGGTATCGAGCAGGGCTTCCGCAACGCGATCGCCGGGGCGACGCACGTTGTCGTCGTGACGACACCCGAAGTTTCCGCCGTGCGCGATGCGGATCGGATTATCGGGCTGGTGGAGGCCGCTGAGTTGCCGCCGCCACGTCTCGTCCTCAATCGCTTCCGCGCCGATATGGTCAAGCGCGGCGACATGATGGACGTGCCGGATGTCGAGGAAATCCTCGCGATTGATCTGCTCGGCGTCGTGCCGGAGGATCAGACGATCATCACGAGCACGAACCGGGGTGAGGTCGCCGTGTATGACAGCCATTCACCGGCGGGCAGCGCATTTAAGGACATCGCGCGCCGCCTGCAAGGAGAGACAATCGCCTTCCAGCGATACGAAGCCGCTCAAGCAGGCATGATGTCGCGTTTCCTCCGCGCCCTCGGCTTCGCACGGGTGTGAGAGAGGAATTTAAGCACAGAGGGCACGGAGAAGAGAAAACCAAATGATCTCTCTGTGCTCTCTGTGTCCTCCGTGTCCTCTGTGCGATACCCCTCTCCTCGGCGATCTATCGAGGAGATTCGGCACGGTGCGGCGCATGGGCAACGCCGCGAGGAGGGCAAGATGCGGTTTTTCCGTGGATTCGGCAAGCAGGAAGCGCCTGTTGCGAGCAGTTCGGTCGCCAAACAGCGGTTGAAGGTCGTACTCGTGTCGGATCAGATGCGGGTGTCGCCGGGATTGATGGCGGCGATCCGCGATGACATCGTGGACGTGCTCTCGCGCCGTCTGGACGTGGATCGCGATGGCATCGAGGTAACGATCACCCCCGGTCGCAACAATACCGATGAACTGATGGCGCGCATCCCGATTCGGCGTGCCGCCCGCGCCCGGCTCTGATGGACACCCCGGAACAGGCGGCGCTCGCCGCGCAGTTGGCAGGCTCTGGCTTCCGCTTCCATCATGTCGGTATTATTGTGCGCGATCTCGTCGCGGCGGCGGCGGCGTATCGCCTGCTCGGGTTCGGCCCCGGCCATGAAGAAGAGGTCGCCGCGCAGGGTGTCCGTGTGGTACTCGTGCCAACACACGAGCGGGGTCACTATCTCGAACTCTTCACGCCGCTGGGTGAGGGACGACTGACCGAGTTCTTAGCGAAACGAGGCGAGGGGATGCACCATATCGCCTTCGCGGTAGACGACCTCGCGGCCGCCCTCGGACAGTTGCGGGCAAATGGTGTACGCTTGGTGGATGCGACGCCGCGCGTGGGCGCCCACGGCTGGTCGGTCGCCTTCCTACATCCCGCAAGCGCGCATGGCGTGCTGATTGAACTGGTTCAGGAGCAGCAGCGAGTAGACAGTTGACGGTCGTCAGTCGAAATCGGAAAGTCCTTCGCGCATTGTTTTCTGTCTGCCGACTGCTGACTACCGGGAGGTCTCATCATGGCCGCACCGCCGAAAGAACGAACGACTGATAGTGGCGTTCCGGTCGCGCCGTATTATGACGCGCCGGAATTCCCCGTTCCTATGCCGCCACCGGGAACCTATCCGTATACGCGCGGCATTTACCCAGAGATGTACCGCGCCCGCCGCTGGACGATGCGGCAGTACGCCGGATTTGCCTCCGCTGAGGCGACGAATGAGCGGTTCAAATCGCTTCTAGAGAAGGGGCAGACCGGGCTTTCCGTCGCCTTCGATCTGCCGACGCAACTCGGCTATGACGCGGACGACCCGATGGCGGCGGGCGAGGTCGGCAAGGTCGGCGTCTCGATCAGCCGCCTCGACGACATGCGCATTCTCTTCAATGGTATCCCGCTCAGTGACGTAACGACGAGCATGACGATTAACGCGCCCGCCGCGATCCTCCTGCTGATGTACCAGATCGTTGGCGAGGAACAAGGCGCGGACGCGAAGCAATTAGGTGGCACGATCCAGAATGACCCGCTCAAGGAGTATCAGGCGCGTGGGACGTACATCTACCCACCGCGTCCCTCGATGCGTCTCGTCACGGACACCTTCGCCTACTGCGCGAAGTATCTGCCGCAGTGGAACCCGATCAGCATCAGTGGCTATCACATGCGCGAGGCAGGTTGCTCGGCGGCGCAGGAAATCGCCTTCACCCTCTCCAATGCGATCGCCTATGTTGAAGCGGGTCTGAACGCGGGGCTTTCCGTTGACGCGTTCGCGCCGCGCCTCTCCTTCTTTTTCGGCGCACACAACGATCTGTTCGAGGAAGTGGCGAAGTTCCGTGCCGCGCGCCGTCTCTGGGCGACGATGATGAAGGAGCAGTTCGGCGCCCAGGACAAGCGCTCGATGCTCCTCCGCTTCCACACCCAGACCTGCGGCTGCACGCTGACCGCGCAGCAGCCGTACAACAACGTCGTGCGGGTGGCATTACAGGGGTTGGCGGCAGTGCTCGGCGGCACGCAGAGCCTGCATACCAACTCATTCGACGAGGCGCTCGGCCTGCCGACGGAGCACGCGGCGACGCTCGCCCTGCGCACCCAGCAGATCATCGCGGAGGAGAGCGGCGTGACGGCGACGGCGGACCCGCTCGGCGGCTCCTATTACGTCGAGGCGCTGACTGATGGCGTCGAGCAGGAGGCCCGCCGCTGGATGGAGCGCGTCGCCGAGCGTGGCGGAGCGGTCGCGGCGACCGAGAGCGGCTTCATCGCGGGGGCGATTGCCGAACACGCGTACCGCCAGGAGATGGGGCAGGAGCGGGGCGAGCGCGTCGTCGTCGGCGTCAATCGCTATCAGGCGCAGGAGGAGATCGCCGTGCCGATTCTTCGTCCCGACCCGGATGCGGAGCGGAAGCAAGCGGCGCGCCTCGCGGAGCATCGCGCCAACCGCAATGTCATCGCCTGTGAGTCAGCCCTCGGCGTCATCCGCACCGCCGCGCACGGGGATGCGGAACTGCTCGGCCCGATGCGCGCCGCGCTATTGGCTGGCGCGACATTGGGCGAAATCTGCACCGCCCTGCGGGAGATTTGGGGCACCTATCGCGCGGCGAGGCCGGTGTGAAGAAACCTAACCCCCCGGCCCCCTTCCCGCGAGGAAGGGGGAGAGTTTCCGAGAGATCGGAGCATAATGGGAAACGCCCAGATAATTGAATTGAGTCACCCCTTCCTCGCGGGAAGGGGATGGGGGTTAGGTATGAGCCTTGAAACGATTGCGGAAGAATACCACGCGCCGCCGGAAGCGGTCGCGATGGTGCGGCCGATCATCGAGCGGATCGAGCGGCGCGACCGTGACGGCGCGGACATCACGATCGCGCGGATGGCCTTGCGCTGCGCGGATTTAGTCGAACGCGGCGCAATGGGCGCGTGGGTGGCGGACGGCGCATTCACGATCCTCGATGTCTGGCTCTCGAATGAGATGACGCGCGCTGATGTTGGCGTGGACGAGCGGACGTGGGAACTGTTGACGG
>JALYUS010000052.1 GCA_030853625.1 Chloroflexota bacterium | reverse complement strand
GCCGAAAGCGCGCTCCGTCGCGCCGAGCGGGCGGGGCCGGTAGAGCGCAAAACTCCCTATCACACCGAGGAGAACCGTACCGACGAGCAGATAGAGTAGCGCGACGGTCGTCGTCGTCCGCGCGAGTCCCCAGTGAAACCGCGCCGCCAGATCGTGACCATTCGGTCTCGCCCATTCGGACACGACCGCATAGGAGAGCAGCATCGCCGCAAGCAGGATGACTTGCCGCCATCCGCCATGCCAATAGCCGAACGCGATGCAGGTGAGCCAGAGAATCGCCAGTAGTACGGTGAGCGCGAGCGCGGCCATCACACCCCATCCCCTTCGCCGTCACGGCATCCGATACGCGGCTCTCCCAAAGTGTCCGTACATATGATACCATCGCCGCAATGGAACGAAACAGTAGCGATGCGGATTATACGATTATCTTCGATGGTGGCTCGCGCGGGAATCCCGGTGAGGGATACGGCTCGTACGAATTGCGGTCGCGGGCGGGGCGCCAGATCGAACGCCTGACGTTCGGCAACAATGTCACCAATAACGAGGCGGAATATCAGACGCTGATCGCCGCGTTGTACGATGTTGTCAATCGCCTCACCACATCGCAGGCCGATCCGCACTCATGCACGCTCGCGGTGCGCGGGGACAGCCAACTCGTGATCTTTCAGGTCACCGGCAAGTGGAAAGTGAGGACGCCGCACATCCGCCCGCTCCATGCCGAAGCGACCGCGCTCCTCGCCCGCTTCAAGCACGCCGATGTGCAATGGCAGCCCCGCGCGATGAGCGTGCGCACTCTCGGCCACTGAGAGTGCGTTTTTGAACCGCCGGGACGCCGAGAGAACGAATTAACGCAGAGGAGAAAAGAAAATGAATCACTCTCTGCGATCTCTGCGTCCTCTGTGATCTCTGCGTTCAATCTTTCCTCCTGGCGGTTCGATTTCATGTTCCTGCGTAGGATGCCGCCCCACCGATTTCTTCACCGAGTTGCACGAGGTAGGCGCGCATGAATGCGGTGCGGCGCTCCGCTTCCGCACGCCCGGCGCGCGTCTGCATCGTGCCGCTCAGGGTGAGCAATTTGACGAAGAAATGGTCGAGCACATTCTCGCTATCGTCCGCCATGCGCGTGATGGGAAACGGCTCATCCGTGTCATAGAGCGGCTTGCCCATCGCGCCGCCGAGCATCAGCGTCCGGGCGATGCCGATCGCGCCGAGGGCATCGAGCCGGTCGGCGTCTTGCACGACCTGCGCCTCCAGCGTGCGCGGGGCGATGCGCGCGGAGAAACTATGCGCCTCGATCGCATGTTGAATCGCCGGGATATGCGGAGCCGGATACCCGGCATCGTGGAGGAACGCGCTCGCCGCCGCCGCCGCGAGGCGGGACGCCATCATTCGTTCAGCGGAATCCTTCGGCACGATGACACAGTCGTGCAACCACGCGGCGGGCAGCACGACCGCGCGGTTAGCGTTTTCCGCCTTCGCCAGCATGCGGGCATTCGCGACGACGCGCCGAATGTGCATGCCATCGTGCGCCGCGTCTTCCGCGCCCTGATTGGCGGCAAGGAACGTTGCGAACCGCGCTTCCCACATCGGCCAGTCGCTGATTTCCACGCTCTGCACGCTCCATTCAGGCATTGCTATTCCATCCTCCGGTTCCCGCCACGCCGGAGGATAAAGACAAAGAAGCCAATCCAGAGTACCCCGGCGAGCACGAGCATACCGAGCGGCGGCAAGCGAAAAAGGAACTCCCGTAGGACGATTAGCACAATCACTGTAACCACGCCGCTGATGAAGCAGCCGCGCCGCATCAGGCTCTCTCCATCGCCGGGGTGCGCGCTCATGTGAGCCGGACGCGGACGCCGCGCTCCCGCAATGACCGCTGGAGCCACGCGCGCCGCGCGGCCACCGGCGGACAGGCGGCGGGATCGGCGGCGAGTTGACGGACAAGCGTCGCGAGCGTCGCATTGACGGGCGCGCGCATCCCATACTGCCGCGCCGCCGTTTCCACCGCGCCGTTCAGCCAATCCACCTCGGTCTGTCGCTTGCCGCGCGCGAGATCGAGCGCGAGTGACGGCCGCTTCTCGCCCCGCCCGCCGCCAATCCG
>JALYUS010000039.1 GCA_030853625.1 Chloroflexota bacterium | reverse complement strand
CGCGCCTGGCGCAGATCGCAGCGCAGATCGCTTGCGTCGAGTCGTAGCACCGGGCGCTGGGGCTGTCAATCCTGTCGCTGCGCCCGGCGGACAACTTGACCTACGCGCCGGTACTCGTGAAGTATGTCGCCGACGCGCCAGGACTGGTGCAGCAGTCGGGGTATCTGAGCCCGAGGCCCGGCAACACATTCAAGTATCAACCGGTTGATACGAACGCGCCGAATATCCTGTACAAAGACGGCCCGTTTAGCGCCCGCCCCTAGTACATCTTGGCTGAAATAGGTTTGCGATATACGCTGCACACAGACGGGTGGAGCGCGTCGGTGCGCTCAGGGCCAATACGCGCGAGGATGCCAATGTCGGCAACACCGATCACCCTGAGCGACGCCGAACGCACGGGCTTGAACGCCCTCGTTCGCCGCCACACGACTCCCCAGCAGATCGCCACCCGCGCGCGGATCGTGCTTGCCGCAGCCGCAGGGCAGACGAATGTCCAGATCGTGCACCACGTTGGCCTGAGCCGCGAAAGTGTGCGGCTGTGGCGGGATCGCTGGGCAGCAGCGCACGACATTCCCTTGGATGAGGTGAGGGTGACGCAACGCTTGACCGACGCCCCCCGTCCCGGTGCCCCGGCGCGGATCACCGCCGCGCAGGTCTGCCAGATCGTCGCGCTCGCCAGTGCCGCACCCGCCACGACGGGACGACCGATCAGCCAGTGGAGCAGTCGCGAGATTGCCGACGAGATCATGGCGCGCGGCATCGTCGCGACGATCTCGCCCCGGCCCGCGGCCCGGCTGCTCAAAAGGGGGTCCTCAAGCCGCACCTGACGCGCTATTGGCTCACCCCGAGCACCGACGTGGCGTTTGTAACCAAAGTGACGGAGCTGTGTACCCTCTACCGTGGGGCACCCCAGCGGGCAGCCGATGGCGAACGGATCCTCAGCACCGACGAACTGACGGGGGTGCAAGCGTTGGAGCGGGCGCATCCTGATCTGCCGATGCGAGCGGGGCAGGTACGGCGGCGGGAGTTCGAGTACATTCGGCATGGGACGCAGTCGTTCATTCTCAATCGCGATGTGGTGACGGGGCAGATCGTGGCACCGTCGTGCGGGCCACGACGCACGGAAGCGGACTTCGCCGCGCATATCGGACGCACAATCAGCACCGACCCGCAGGCGACCCGCTGGCACTTCGTGGTGGACAACCTCAACACGCATCAATCAGAGAGCTTGGTGCGCCTCGTCGCGGCGCAGGACGGGGAGACCACCGATCTCGGCGTCAAGGGCACGCGCGGTATCCTCGCCACCCAGCGGAGTCGGGCAGCCTTCCTGAGCGATCCGGGGCACTGGATTGTCTTCCATTACACACCGACGCACGCCTCGTGGATGAATCAGATCGAGATGTGGCTGAGCATCCTGACGCGCAAGCTGCTCAAGTGGGGGAACTTCACCTCGACGGACGATCTGACCGCACAGGTACTCGCCTTCATCGCGTATTACAATCGGACGATGGCCAAGCCCTTCAAGTGGACGTATCAAGGCAAGGCGTTGGTCGCTTAGATGCAAACCTACTTGAGCCTACGTGTACTAGTCCCGCCTGACCATCTGGATTCTTTACGACGACGTTCACTTTGCCTGCTCGATGGGGTGGTGTTGTCACGACGATTTCCGTGCTTGTCAGCGATGTGACCGCTGCGGGGAGACCATCGAAGGCCACGGTCGCACCGGATTGGAACGCGCTACCGCTCATTCTGACGGTCGCTCCGCCGGTGATGGACGCCGCTGGCGGCGTGATGCCCGCGACTCGGGGCGGGGCGGCGGTGATCGTGAAAGCGAGCGCGGCAGTCTTTGTGCCGTCCGCATTGGCGACCGCGACGGTGACGCTCGCTGCCGCCGGAAGATCCGCAGGGGTGATGGCAGCTGTCACTTGCGTATCTGAAACGGAGATTGTGGGATGCGGCGTGCCATTCCAGAGCAGCGTGGCGCCGGCACGGAAGTGGCTGCCTGTGACGATGAGAGTAAATGGTGCGCTCCCCGCGACCGCTGTCGTGGGCGTCAGGCGCGTTGCTGTCGGCGGCGTCGCATCGGGCGCGACGGCCGCCAGCGCGTTGATCCGCCCGTATTGCCATTCCGTGCCGGTACCGGCGATGTGATCCGCCGTGCTCTCC
>JALYUS010000034.1 GCA_030853625.1 Chloroflexota bacterium | reverse complement strand
TCGTGTACTCCGCCAGGTAGATGTCGCCGTCATCTATGTTCATCCGCATCATCCGGCCTGTCTGCCGCACCATCCGCTGGGGCACGAAGTTACGCATCGTGCCAACGACCTGCGCGTAGTCCGCGCCGACCCACCAGTGGCTGAGGTCAATCACCGGCGCGCCGTAGCCTTCGAGCGATGAGACCTGAACGACCGACTGGTCGGCGTCCACGTCCACCTGCCGCAGTGGCGTCTGCGGGTCGAGCCATTGCGAGTTCTGCTCGTAGCCGTTGAAGATATAGGGCGCACCGATGAACCCTACGTCAATCAACTCCTTCGCGTAGCGCACGCCGGGGCTGTAGCGGAAGGTGAAGCCGAGTTTCGTCTTCAACCCCTTTGCTTTCGCCGTTTTCGCCGCCCGTAGCGTATCGCGGAAGTCGTAGGCGACGGGCTTTTCGCAGAGGACGTGCTTGCCCGCATCGAGTGCGGCGGATGCCACTTCCCAATGGGTATGCGAGGGCGTGACGACATCAATCACATCAATGTCGGGCCGCGCCACGACCGCCTGCCAGTCGTTCGTCGCCTCGGGGATGCCGAAGTGCCGGGCGTACTCCGCCGCGAGTCCTTTCTGCACATCGCAGATCACGACGACCTCGCAGCGGGGATCGCGCTGCCAGCCGGGGATGTGTGCTCCCTTCGCCCACGCCCCCGCGCCGAGGACCGCGACTTGCACCTTGCTATTCTTCATCGCTTCCCTCTCAGCCTTAAAATGCGAACCACCAAGGCACCAGGAGCACGAAGAGAACCCGGATGAGCGCAGAGAATCTTTCCATTTTTCTTCTCTGCGCTCAATCTTTCTTCTCCGGTCTCTCTCGCTATCCCCGGTCCAATGCCTCCAGAACCGGCCCCATCTTTTCGACGCCTTCGGCGGTGCGCGGGTTCGTCCAGATCTGGATGTGCGAAATGCCCTCGTCGGCGAAGGTGCGCAACTGCGCCGCCATGTCCTCCGGGGAGCCGGTGATCGGCTCCGGGGTGGCAAAAGGGCGGTCAGGGGAGGGTGGGGTATCAGGTCGGTTGATGAAGTCCACAAGGACGGAGGCCGTCCGCCCGAGCGTCGCGGGGTCGCGCTCCACCTCGGCACAGGCCGCGTCCACCATCTCGCGCCGGGACGGGATCTCGCTCGCGTCGCTTTTGCCGGTGACGAGGTATGTATTCCACAAATCGGCGTGCTGCGCGGTGAGACGAAGCATCCGGGGGCTTGTGGAACCGATCATGATCGGCGGGCCATGCGGACGCGGGCCGGGGATGCGGAATTCGCACTCCCGTGCGGAGTAGTATCTCCCCGCGAAGTCTATCTTCCGCTCGCGCAGCAGTGTGGCGATGATATGCAGCGCCTCCTCGAAGCGGCTCACACGATGGTCATAGGGGATGCCGAAGGCGCGGTACTCCGGCTCGTGGTAGCCCGCGCCGAGGCCGAGGATCAGCCGCCCATTGCTCACTTCCTCAATCGTGTTCACCATCGCGGCGAGCACTGCCGGATAGCGGAAGGTGGTGCAGATGACGAGTGTGCCGATCTCCACCCGCGCGGTCACGGCGGCGAGCGCGGAGAGAATGGACACGCACTCGTACGTGCTCTCGTTGATGCCGGGGTACTCGAAGTGGAGATGATCGGGTATCCAGATTGAATCGAGGCCGACCTCCTCCGCCGTCCGCGCCATTGCGAGCAGATCCGACCAGCGCGGCGTGACACCGGCCATCTGCGTCTCAACAATTGGCAAAAAGACCCCCACCTTACACGGACGTGTCATGCGCCACCCCTTTCATCTACCGGAAACCGACGAAGCGCAGAGGAGACAGAGAACGCAGAGCGCGCAGAGAAGGATTCATTCTCTTTTGTATGACATCTCTGGTCCCTCTGCGTTCTCCGCGATCTCTGCGTTAATTCACTTTCCCATCCCCTATCCTTTATCCAACAGTTCCAGGACGGGAGTGAAGGCTTCGACGCCCGCGCTGCTGGTCGGCGTCAGCCAGATTTGGACATGCGAAATGCCCTCGCGCGCGAAGGCGCGGAAGGTGTCGGCGATCTGCTCCGGCGTGCCGGTAATTGTCTCACTGCCCGGCATCGTGCGCCCAAGCACGGAGACGCCGACAGTCAGCGTCCGACCGAGCGTCGCAGGGTCGCGGCCCTGGGCGATGCAGGCGGCGTCAATCGCGTCGCGCAGGGGCGGAATGGCGGATACGTCGGTGCTGTGGCGGATGATCCAGCCGTTCCAGAGATCGGCATACTGCGCGGTGAGGCGGAGCATCCGCTGGCCGGTGGCGAGCGTGCCGATCATCACGGGCGGGCCGTTCGGACGCGGCCCCGCCGGGCGGCGTTCCAGTTCGTGCGCCGAATAGTGTGTGCCGTCGAAGTTGGCGACGCCCTCCTTGAAATACTGGTGGACGATCGTCATCGCCTCCTCGAAGCGGCCGATCCGGTTGTCGTACGAGAGGCCGAGGGCGTGATGTTCGTAGCCGGAGTCACCGCCGCCGATGCCGAGGATCACGCGCCCGCCGCTCACTTCCTCGATCGTGTCCACGATCTTGGCGAGGACGCCGGGGTTGCGATAACCCGTGCAGGAGACCAGCGTGCCGAGTTCGACGCGCGGCACGCTCGCCGCGATGGCGCTGATCAGCGTCCAGCAATCCCAGAAGCCGGACGCTGCCTCCTTCTCCCCGCGCGGCGTGCCATCGGGGTTCAAACCGAGATCGCCACGCGGGTAGAAGAAGTGATCCGGGAACCAGAGCGAGTCGAACCCCGCCTCCTCCGCCCGTTGCGCGAGCGCGACGATGTTCGCCCACGCCGGTTTGCGCCCGTCCGGCCCAACCTGCGCGTGCGGAAAGAATAGCCCGACCTTCAATGGCCGCTTCATGGCTGATGTCGTGGACAACGATGCCCTCCTTCATTCGGGTCGCGCAACAACATGCGGGTTCG
>JALYUS010000032.1 GCA_030853625.1 Chloroflexota bacterium | reverse complement strand
CGCGCGCGTACACCACACCGGCCGGTCATCGCCTCCTCGTCGGCCGGAGCGGGCCACAAAATGAGCAGGTCACCTTCACGCTCTCCCACCCGGAGAACACCTGGCTCCACGCGCGGGGCGTCGGCGGCGCGCATGTCATCGTCCAGTGGAGCGCGGAGCATGTTCCGCACGCGGCGGACGATGCGAAGACCGTCGAAATGGCGGCCCGTCTCGCGGCGTACTACAGCAGCGCACGCTCCGCAGGCCATGTCGAGGTGGATTTCGCGCCGCGCCGCCAGGTCCGCAAAATCGCGGGCGCCGGGCCGGGCATGGTCACATACCGGGGCGAGCGGACGCTACGGGTCGAACCAGTCAGTCTCGAAGACCTTGTCGCACAAGGGTTGCTCCGCGCTCCGGGCGGGCGTGGGGATGAATAAACACTCGGCGCGTGGTATGGTTTTCATCGAACAGTCGCTCGATCACGATTACGGCACGCGGGCGGCCGTCGGCTCCCCGCCCCGCACGTGAATGCAGCCGAGGCGCATCATGCCAATCATCCTTGCCACCAGAATCACGCTGCTGGACATCTTCATCGCCACGATGGTGCTGAAGGCGATCTTCTTCATTTTCATTGTCTACGTGAGCCGCCTCATCAGGCGCGAGGACGATCTGCGCGACGCAGCGGTCGCGCCCGCACTGCTGCGCGCGCAGCCGCCAATGAAGCGCGTCCCGATCGTCGCCTGCCCCTTCTGTGCCTGTGAGTGCGCGGCATCGGTGCATAAAGAAGTGATCGCCGAGCAGACGATTTACGAACTGATCTGCTGGGAATGCCATGCCGCGCTCCCTGAAACCGCCCTCGTCGCCCTGATCGAGCCAACCGAATGGCTGAAGCGATCAGTCGGCAGCGGAGTTTCCTACCCCCAACCCCCTCCCTCGTAAGGAGGGGGCTTTATGCTTCCCCTTCCCTTCGAGGGAAGGGGGACGGGGGGTTAGGAAAAACGCTACGCCGCCAGTTTCGGGCGACGCCAGAAGCGGCCACGCTCGCGGCGCGGGAGGGCAAAGTACGTAGCGACGGCGCCGGCCTCATAGAGCGCATACATCGGCAACGCAACGAGCATCATATTGAAGGGATCAGGCGTCGGTGAAATGGCGGCGCCGACAATCGTGCAAACGAGGAAGGCGTACCGACGCCAGCGTCGCAACTTGTCCACATTGACGACGCGAATCTTCGCCAGGAGGAAGAGCGCGGCGGGCAACTGAAAGATCAGGCCCATGCCAAGCGAAATCTTGATAAAGAACGTCAGATAGTTACTCGATGTTACCGTGAAGGTGCCAAGGAAGCCAAATGAAAAACTGACGAGGAATTTAAGGAATGACGGAATAACCACTGCATTTGCGAACAGCACGCCACCGATGAAGAGCGCCGACGCGAGCGGAATACCCCAGAGTAAATACTTCAATTCATGCGACAGGAGGCCGGGCGCCATGAAACGAACAATCTGATAGAAGAGGATCGGTGAGGCAACAACGATGCCGATATAGAGCGCGATTTTGAAATACGTCATGAAGCCTTCGGTGGCCTCTAACGTGAAAACCGTTGCATTCGGATTCACCGTCTTGATGATGGACACCATGTGATTGTAGACGCGCCCAGCGAAGATGAAGCCGACGATCATCCCGGCGAAGATGCCGAGAATAGACTTGACGAGTCGGCCGCGGAACTCGATCAGATGCTCCTGGAGCGTCATCAGATCGGCGTCCGGCTTTGGCCTCTTCGGGCCTCTGCGGAAGGCACGCAGCGGATTCAGATTGCGGATTGGCACGAGAAGCCGTGGCGGCCGGGTAGTGATATTCGCCATAGTGAAGTTCCTCAATCCCTGCCATTTCGGCCGCCACGGGTGACGGTGCTAACTCTGGTGCTCCTCGATGTAACTCGCGGCATCACCGACGGTGAGAATTTTTTCCGCGTCTTCATCCGAGATTTCCAGACCGAACTCCTCTTCCAATGACATAATCAACTCGACCAGGTCGAGCGAGTCTGCATTGAGATCGTCCACGAACGACGCTTCGGGCGTGATTTCTTCTTCATCCACACCCAACTGCTCCGTGACGATACCCTTCAACCGATCATAGATCGTAGAAGTGGACACCCCGCTCTCCTCCGCTAACAGCCATATCACGCGGCGGCACGCCGGATCGCGCGCTCACTTTCCCAGTATAGCATACGTATGTGTGGGCTTTTTGGTTGTGTTTATCCGGCGCCGCGCGTCAATGCACCCGCCGTGATGCGCGATGCGACGGTGCCGAGCGTACCGTTAATGAACTTGCCGGAATTCTCGCTTCCGTACCGCTTCGCCAGTTCCACAGCCTCGTTGATCACCGCACCCACCGGCACATCGGTGTTGTAGAGCAGTTCGCACAAGGCGAGCCG
>JALYUS010000024.1 GCA_030853625.1 Chloroflexota bacterium | reverse complement strand
CACCGACGAGCGCGAGCATCAAGAACGCGAGGACGCAGCGACGCAGCAATGCAATCATCTTCCAAACCTTCCCTGTACGTCGCACAGCGCGACACATGACATAACAGCACGTATCCCATTCAGCGGGGCGGCGGCAGTTTCGGTGTCGGCCCCGTTTGCACGCCGACGCTCGTGCGGGGCGATGGCGCCGTACCCGGATTGCCGGTGACGGACGACCCGGAGGGTGGCCGGGGTGGAACGACCGGGTTCACCGCCCCATAGGTGTACGCAGCCGCCTTCGTCCCGCCCGCGCCGTTGACCGTTACGGTCACATCCACTGTCCCTACCCCGTGCGCGGGTACGGTCACGCTGACCTGAGTCGGAGTGACATTCGTCACCGTCGCGGGCGTATTCCCGAACATCACGCTTGTGTTGCCCGCCACGAAGCCGACGCCGGTGATGATTACTGATGACCCCCCCGTGTTCGATCCACTCGTCGCACTCAGGCTCGTCACCACCGGCTGATAGGCGAGCGTTCCCGCCGCGACGTGTCCGCTGCCGGGGTTCGCTACCACGACACTGACACTGCCGACGCTATGGGCAGGCACTGTCACCGTGAACAGCGTGCCGTCGTCGCTCACTCCACTGACGGGCGCGGTGATCGTTGTGGCACCGATCGTCAGTTGCGAGCCGGTCTGGAAGCCCGTGCCGTGGAAGGTGACGCTGCCGCCGCTCGCCGGAGCCGTGGCAGTGCCGCTCACAGTCGGCGTGACGGGCTGATACTCATACGCGCCGCTGTCGCAGGCGCCGATCCGTGGCTGGCCGCGCTGATCCGTTGTCACGCCGCTGGGACACGACCCGCCTGCCTCGATTGCCGGGGAGTTCGGGAGGAGCGCGTGCGTCGCGGTTGGGCCACCGTTGTCAGCGAGTAGACTGAGTTTGGGATTGATCGGTGTGTTCGCCGTGCCGACGTGGTCGCCGTTCGAGCCATCCATGATGCCGGTGCTGCCGGTGCCGACGCCGATCAGGTTGTGGCCGCCACTGGTGATCGCATTGGCGAGATCAGGGGCGGTTGCGCCATTTGCTATCTTGTTCCCGGCGACGAGGGAAGCGGTGAGCGTGATCGTCGCGCCGGAGGCATTATTGATACCGCCGCCGGAAGAGCCACTGCCACTGACGCTGTTGTTGCTGACGGTCGTGGCGATGAGCGCCGCGTTGGCCGGGGAGCCACCGTAGGGTTCGTTGAAGAGGCCACCGCCATTCCCGCCGGCCTGATTGCCGCCGAGGGTGGCATTGGTCAACGTGAGGCCGCTGTTGAAAGCGAGGCTGCCGTTGTTGTAGATGCCGCCCCCCGTGCCGGTCGCCTGATTATCCCGCACGGTGCTGCCGCTGATCGTCACGGCGCTTCCCCCACGCCCACGTCCGCTGAAATTGTAGCCATTGGCGATGCCGCCGCCGCTCGTGGCGTAATTGCCCTGGATCGTGCTCGCCGTGATTGTGTCAGTGCCGATGCCATACGTGAGAATGCCGCCACCTGCGCCGCCCGTCGCGGTGTTGCCGGTGATCCTGCTGCCGGTGATCGTCAACGACGTGGCATTGAAACCGAACGTGCCGGATGAAACGCCGCCGCCGAACGCGGATGCATTGCCGCCGATCGTGCAGCCGGTGAGCGTCAGCGTTCCCGCGTTGTCTATCCCGCCGCCAGAACCATTCGGGGCGCTGTTGTTCTGGATGACGCTCTGGGCGACCGTCAGCGTCCCGAGATTGAAGATGCCCCCACCGGGATTGAAGGTATTGCTATCGTTGCCGTCGGTAATGGTCAGCCCGCTGATCGTTGCCGTCACGCCGCCATTGACCGTGAAGACGGTGACTGCCTTGCCGCCACTGACCGTCAGAGTGTCCGACCCCGGCCCCTGAATCGTCACCGAGTGGCTGACGGTCAGCGTTCCGTTCGCTGGGTCGAGGGTGTAGGTGATCGGCCATCCGAAAGTACCCTGGACGAACTGGATCGTGTCGCCGTCGGCGGCGGCATTCAGGGCATTGCGCAGGTTGCAGTTGGCGGCGACCGTGCGGCAGTCGGTGAGCGTGCCGGGGCTGTCGAGATAGGCGGAGACGATCTGGGTATTCCCGGCGGCGTGGACACTCGCTGCGGGCAACGCGGGGACCAAAAGTACGACGAACATGAGTGCCAAAACGACGCGACGTGGGAGTAACGACATGACCCTTCCCTTCACCATGCCCGCAAGCCGGGCGATATGCGACACCAACGATGGCGTAACGCCATACACCTCAAAACAAGGAGAAATGTCAGGGAACGGGCGGGACCCGGTCTTCTGGTTCCAATGGAAACCCGCAGTTCCCCGACACTTCGACAGTACCAGCTGCGTGCATCGGCGCGGAACTGACAGCACCCTGACAGTACCCTGACAATCTCATTTTCCTAACCCCCCAGCCCCCTTCCCTCCGAGGGAAGGGGGTTGGGGGGTTGGGATTCCCCGACAGCGCGGAGGACGCATACACCCTGCATTTCGGTCTGCCACGCGGTGACAGGCGGGAAGGGACATGCTAGACTCCACGAAACACCGCAAGCAGGGAGGTTTCTCGGCGTATGGTTGACACGACAATGCTGACATACCCGCGTCCGCCCCATCCGCTGGAAAGTGCATCGCCCGCAACCAACCCCTACGGCGCATACGCCGCCGTCTATGACCTGCAGGGGCAGAGCCGCTGGAGCGAGTGGATGGTCGCCTTTCTCGGCGATCTTCTCCCTCGCTACGACGCCATGCCCAGCCGCGTTCTCGATCTCGCCTGCGGCACCGGCACCGCCGCCCTCCGCTTCGCCGCGCAGGGATACGCGGTGACAGGCATTGACGGCTCTGCGCCGATGCTGGCAGTCGCCCGCCAAAAAGCGGCCGATGAGGGAGCCGCAATCCAGTTTGTCCAGCAGGATATGCGCGCCTTCGCCGTTTCGGAGCCGGTGGACCTCCTCACCTGCTTCTACGACAGCCTGAACTACCTCACCGATGTCGCCGATCTCGTGCGGACGTTCGCCTGTATGCGGGACGCACTCGCGCCGGATGGCCTGGCAGTCTTCGACATGAATACCCGTGCCGGGCTGGAAGCGGACTGGAACGGCAACTGCTGGGTGCAGGAGATCGGCGACACCTATTTCATCCAGCAGGCCGAGTGGGATGCCGAGACGGCGCTGGCAACGATGACGCTTACCTGCTTCGCCCGCCTCGGCCCTGATTACCGCCGCTTCGAGGAGGTTCATACGGAGCGCGGCTATACACTCGATGAGATCACCGCCGCGCTGGAACACGCGGGCCTCACGCTGCTGGACGCCTTCGCCTGTCTGCCGCGCATTGGCCCGACCTTCGAGCCACCCGGCGAGACCACCGGTCGTGTCGTCCTTGTCGCCCGCCGCTGAAACCAATGGAACCGCAAAGAGCGCAAAGGACGCAAAGAGAGAAAAAGGTATGAAGAGAAACGAGAAAGGTGTGTGATGACATTGGACCGGACATACAACCGTCTTCCTCACTTTCCTGCATTTTCTTTGCGTCCTCTGCGTTCATTGCGTCTTTGCGGTTCCATTGGTTTCTCCCCGTCATCTGGAGGTGTGTCGTGAGCGAGCGTGAGACGGCGGTGCGGGTATCGGAGGAGATCGGGGGGTACGATGTGCCGGTACTGCGGGATGCGCTCGCGCGGCTGGCGGATTTCCCGATGCTCGTGCCGCACAACGGCGACATCGTTATCAAGGTCAATCTCGTCAATGGCGCGCCGTCGGAGACCGCCTCGGTGACGCATCCGGCGGTCGTCGCCGCGCTCTGCGGGTTGCTGCGCGATTGCGGCGCGCGCCGCATCACGATCGCGGACGGCCCTTCCTCCGCGATGAGCGCTGCCGCCGCCTTCGCGAACAGCGGCTATGTAGACATGCTCGCCCCCTACAACGTCGAATGGCTCGACTGCAACGAGGCGCAACCCGCCTGGGTAGACGTGCCGGATCCGCTCGTCGTCGGGCGCATTCCGGTGCCGGAGCGATTTTTAGCGGCGGATCGCGTGATCAACGTGCCGAAGATGAAGACGCATATCCTGACCGTCGTCACGCTCGCCTTGAAAAACTTCGTCGGCGCGATGCCGGCGACGATCATCACGACATCGAACGGCGCGACGCGCAAATCCACCGCGATCCGGCTGCATGGCGCGGACATGTCGAACGCGATCAGCGACCTCAACCGCGCCATTCCCGCCCATCTGCACATCATTGACGCCATCATCGGTATGGAGGGTTTGGGTCCGACGAACGGTACACCGATCCCGACGGGCTACCTGATCGCGGGCGCGAACGCCGTCGCGGTGGATACCGTCGCCGCGACGATGATGGGCTTCGTGCCGGAACGGATCCGTCACATCATCACCGCCTCGAACATCGGCCTCGGCCCGATGCGCGGCTTTGCGATCCACGGTGACACGCCCGTCACCCCGTACGAACCCGCCTCTTGCGTTCACCGCGCGGCGCGAGCCGCATAGGGAGCAATGAGCAATGAGTGATCTGGAGCGAGGAGCAAGCAAAATCGCAACCTGGGGTGACGGGTCCCCACTCATTGCTCATTGCTCGTTGCTCATTGCTAAGCGACCGAAGGGAGCGACGCCGTGTGGGTGATTGTGCGGGATACAGCGGAGGAACTGGTCTACCGCGAGATTGGCAAGATCGTCGCGATCTACCGGATGGAGGGGGGAGACCACTTTCTCAAGGTTGCGGACAAGGCGCCGCATGCCATCCTGGAGGATTTCTGCCTTGAACGCTTCGCGGATCGCGATCCCGCACAGGTCGAGGCGGTGCCGACCGTTACCTATGATGGCCACGAATTCGCGTACGGCGATCTCGTCGAGATGACCTTTCAGTTACGCAAGTTCCCGTGGGGTTGTGAGAAGTGGCTCCTCGCGATGCAGAAACGATACGGCGACTACTTCGAGGTGCTCGAAGAGCATATGCAGGCCGTCTCCGCCGAGTATCGCTATCCCCTGTGACACAGGACTGAGGACTGGGCAGCGCGATATGACTCACCCGATGGAAGATGGAACATCTATCGTCCCCCTTCCCACGCCGGAGTGACGGAAGGGGGTTTAGGGGGTTGGGTTCTTCATGACAATGCTGCCGCGCGATCTCGGTGACGGTTTGGTGTTGCGCTGCGGGACCGCGAGCGACACCGAGAAACTCGCCGATTTCAACGCCCAAATCCATCAAGACCTTGAAGAACCGGATGTCGGCATTGATGTCTGGACACGGGACATGATGCGGGGCGATCATCCAACGACCGGCGCGGGCGATTTCCTGATCGTCGAAGATACGCGTACCGGCGCGATTGCTTCGTCGCTCTGTACAATCTCACAGCGATGGTCATACAGCGGCATCCCCTTCGGTGTTGGGCGGCCGGAAATGGTCGGCACGCACCCGGACTATCGGCGGCGCGGGCTGGTGCGCGCGCAGTTCGAGGTCATCCATCAGTGGAGCGCCGAACGGGGCGAAGCGGTGCAGGTGATCGGCGGTATCCCGTGGTACTACCGGCAATTTGGCTACGAGATGGCCCTCGAACTCGATGCCGGGCGATTCGGTTACCCGGCCGATGTTCCGGCGCTCGGAGCAGATACGGCGGAACCATTCCGCGTTCGTCCGGCGCGGGAGGCCGATCTACCCTTCATCGCCCGCGCCTACGAACACGGCATGCGTCGTGGCCGCGTCGCGTGCCTGCGCGACGCGGCGCAATGGCGTTACGATCTTCTCGGCCATAGCCCGACGAGCGATTACCGGCTCGATCTTTGCTTGATCGAAGCGCCGGATGGGAGGCCAGTCGGATTCCTCGGCCATCCGCCACGGCTCTGGCGATTCGGCATTTACGCGGTGGTCTACGAACTCGCGCCTGGTATCTCGTGGCTCGCGGTCACACCGACCGTTCTCCGCTACCTCCGCCTGGTCGGCGCGCGGTACGCGACGGAGGGCAACGAACGATTTGAGACGATCCATTTCGAGGTCGGCACGGAGCATCCTGTGTATCATGTGATTCCGAGCAGGCTGCCGAATGCGCGGCCGCCGTATGCGTGGTATGTGCGGGTCGCGAACCTTGCGGACTTCCTACGGCGCATCACGCCCGCGCTCGAAGCGCGCCTGGCGGACTCCATTCTTGTCGGGAACACCGGCGAACTGAAACTGAATTTCTACCAGACGGGACTACGGCTTGCCTTCGCTAATGGTCGCCTGACCGACATCGCACCGTGGCAACCGGACGCGAACGATCGCGGCCACGCGGCCTTTCCCGATCTGACCTTTCTGCAACTCCTCTTCGGCTTCAGATCGCTCGATGAACTCCAGCACGCTTTCCCGGACTGCATGGTCCGCACCGACGATGCCCGCGCGCTCCTCGATACCCTCTTCCCGAAGCAAGGCTCCAACGTCTGGCCCATCGCGTAGAGGGAGAAGGCAATAGACTATATACGGGAACTCCGCTCCCTTGTCGGCCATCGCCCGCTGATCGTCGTGGTTGCGGGTGTACTGATTTTCGATGATACGGGGCGCATTCTGCTGCAACATCGCTATGATGGTCATTGGGGCATCCCGGGCGGTGCAATGGAACTTGGCGAGACACTGGAGGAGACCGCCCGTCGAGAAGTGCGTGAGGAGACGGCGCTCGAACTCGGGACACTGACAATGGTCGCCGTGCATTCGGGACCGGAATTCTTCGACCGATACCCGAACGGAGACGAAGTCTCCTTCGTCATGGTCATCTACGAGACGAGAGAGATGCGCGGCGCGCTCACCGCAGATGGGAATGAGACTCGCGACCTCGCGTTTTTTGCGCTCGACGCATTGCCACCGAATATGCTTGCGGTCGCGAGACGTGTGCTCGATTGTTACCCTCACCAGCCACACCGTGATTCACGAGGCGATAACATGTTCTATCGGTAGGGGCGCACAGCCG